>CAZLKP010000119.1:0-11468 GCA_964560095.1 uncultured Bacteroidia bacterium | reverse complement strand
TTCCGACACGGATTGTGGATGGAGAAACGGTAGCTGCCAGGGATCAGTTGTTTCCCATGTTGGCGTTGAATCATTTGTCGCCGGCGATCGGGATTGTGTTTGTGATTGGCCTGATAGCGGCGGCCTACTCCTCGGCGGATTCTGCCCTGACAGCCCTGACAACGTCCTTTAGTGTGGATATTCTTGAGATGGATCCGCAGGATGAAAGTCAGACGGTCCGGAGAAAGTGGATCCATGCAGGCATGGCTGTGGTTCTGATTGGGGTGATCATGGCATTCAGGCAGGTGAACAATGACTCGGTGATCAATGATCTTTTCCGGGCAGCTGGATATACTTATGGTCCGCTTCTGGGGCTGTATGCCTTTGGGCTGTTTACCCGCTGCCGGGTGACAGACCGCCTGGTACCGGTGGTGGCCGTGTTGTCGCCGGTGATATGCTACGTTCTCAATCTGAATTCAGAGGAGTGGCTCAACGGCTACCAGTTTGGCTTTGAGATCCTGATTTTGAATGGATTACTGACGTTTGGTGGGTTGTGGTTGGTAAGCAGGCGTGCGAGTGCTTGATTATTGTCGCAGCAGCTTCTGTTTCCGGGAGTTATGCGGTACTCTATTCATGCGACCCCAGAATAATTCCAATTTTTAGATTATGTTCCCGATGGTGTATTTGTTCGTTGTAGCATCTGTTCTGCTGATTACTGCTTGCTGTGGCACAGCCGCACTTTGGCCATCTATCCATGACCATTATTATGCCTAACATCATCTTCCACAGTGTAGTTTCGGCCAGCAGGGTGCTACTTCCCCATTTGTTTTGCTGCCAGCTTCACCATAAAGGATCGGCTAAATAGCCTGGGCAGAGCCTTGCTGGTGAGGGCGTAAAACCAGCCGGGAACCACGGTCATTTTCTTCCCCAGCTTGTCCAGACTTTTTCTAACGACAAAGTCCGCCTCCAGCATGTTGAACCGATCTTCCATCCCGGCGGTCATTTCTGAGCGGGTAAATCCCGGACACAGCACCTGAACGGCCACATTTTTCCGCTTCATTTCCACATGGAGGGCTTCACCGAAAAATAACAGATAGCTTTTTCCTGCTGAATACTGCGAAATGTAGGGAACCGGAAAAAATGCCGATACTGATGATACCATGATGATCCCTCCTCGCTCCCGGCGAAGCATCTGCTGCCCTACCTGATGGGTGAGCACCATCGGCGCCCGCATGTTCAGGTTCATATGCCGGTCATGGTCCACCAGGTCTCTTTTGAGAAAATACCCCTCAACAGACATACCGGCATTGTTGATCAGCAAGCCGATATCGTCGAGTTCGTTGGCTTTGGAGATAACCGCATCCAGACCTTCCTGCCGGGTGAGATCGGCCACCACCACTTCGACATCCACCTGGTGATTGACTGATAATTCGGCGGCCAGCGCCGCGAGGCGTTCTTTTCGGCGGGCGACTAGCAAAAGATGCATGCCTCTGGTTGCGAGTTGGCGAGCAAATTCTTCGCCAATACCTGAGGAGGCACCGGTGACTAGTGCACGGGGACCGTATGATTCTGTGAAAAACATCCGGAAATTGATGAAGGAGTGAAACAGATCCGGAATATACGAGGAGATTGGTGCATGGCCATATTAACGCCAAATCCGGAACACACCGTCAGGATGATGGCTCACATACACCGGCTGACTTTGCCAGATGACGGAGGTCACCGTCGCGGGGTTCCGGAGAGAAGAAAAGACGACCGGAGCCCCCAACTGATCAGGCCCTTCCGGTAACTCCAGAGAGAAGCGAAGCGATGTAGACCTGTACTGCTGATCCACGATCATGCCGGAAGCGCCATATTCTTCTGAAGATGAAATCCCGCCTGCCTGGACCAGAAATCCATGCTCTGAAGATGAAACCCCGATAGCTAGAGTTCCATGTCCGGACAAGCTAGCCAACCATTCGTCTATTGTCGGGGGGTAGCTGGTTTCTGCGTTGGGACGGTAGGGACTAAGTATGGGGTTGGAGAGCAACCAGCCGGAAGTTAATCCTGAAGATGTGATACCAGTTTGCGGATCTACCTGGCAAACCAGCCGCTGCTGTTGGGTGGCAGTTTCGTACATATCCAGCAGAAAGGTATCCTCCTGAAGGTGTGTGTGGAGAAGATACGTGCCCATGCAGAGAGAATTGCTTACCCGGGAGCTGTGGGTTGTATCCCAGTCGAATCGCCGCTCACGCACGGTAGAGTTCAGCAGGTCAATGTCGATCATCTCTGTCTGGCCGGGCTCATCCAGCGTAAACACCAGGCGGTCACCAAAGCGATACCATTTTGCTGGAAACCAGGAATCCTTCATCCGGATATTACCTTCCTCAATCTTGTGAAAATCTCCCTGGGCTCTGGCCACAAAATTGGGAATTTGAATGGGGAATGATTCAGAATACACCCTTCGTCCGTCACGAAATTTCACCAGCCTCAGTTCGTTGTCCCAGGCTGACATGCGAAGTAGGTGCATGGTGCCATCAAAGGTGAAGGAGCCGGAAAACGTCTCATTGCCAAAGCCTTCCAGCTTCACGACTTCCGGATTCCCAGCGCGGGAAATTTGTAGGCCAATCAGGTTTCCCCGTTGGATAAAATACAGATGCCAGGTGGTGCTTTCTTCGGACATGCCGAGGTATTGTGCGCCGGGAGAGAGGCCCAGGTCATAGACTGCCTGGTTGGAGATGAGCTCGAAACCACGGTCAAGGACCAGGATTTCAGCAGCATTGTTGTGAATGAAGGCCACTGTAAGGTGGTCGGCAAAGGGCAGGAATTCTGTGGTTTGCGGTTCGCCGTGGATGTGAGTGGCGATATCAACCTGTTGAGCATCAACCATGCCCGGCACCAAAAACAGAAAATACAGGATCAGGAGGATCGGATGCTGAGTAACTACGGACTTCATGATTCTATAACGAAGGCAACGGTGCACAATCACATGTTTGGCAACAAAAAAAAGGCCCCAACCAAATGGCGGAGCTGACTCAAAAATCCGACGTTGAGGAGTGAAGGAGGGTTTCCAAACAGTGCCTAGAAATCTCCCAATCTTCGCCTGGGTGGCTTATGCTCCGAAGTCTCTTCAGCTTCAGATGGCTCTGCTTCGGTTTCTGATTCCGAATCTGGAGCAATTTCCGGCTCTGGCTCTTCTTCAACAAGTCCCATTTCTTTTTTCATCTGCTCCACCAACAATTCCGCAGACAGCTTTTGCTGTTCCGCTTCCATGGCCTGAGCTTTCAAGATATCTTCCCCGGTTTCTTTGGCAGAATCAAGGGAGACATCCATTTTGGCCTCTGTGATGGCAGCTTCGCGATTGAGGTGCTCGATCCAGGCATCTGTGTCTTCCATATCCAGCGAAGAGGTCAGCTCAGAAATGGCTTTATTCATTTTCTGAGACTTACGGAGTTGTTTAGCTTTTTCCAGAAATTCTTTCCGGGCCATCAAATCGCGCTTGTACTGCTCTTTGAGCTGTCGGCGTTTTTCCTCTCCGGTCATGGGACTTATTCTTTTTCCTTTCCTTTGGATTCTACGTCTATGTCAGCCAGTGGATCATCAAGGGAATCAATACCCATCTCTGTTTTAAACTGCTTGACCAGCTCTGCAGCCCTGAGGCTTTCTGCTTCCTCCTCAATTTTGAAGCTATCGGTATCCACAGAATCAAGTGCCAACTCCATGCGGGCTTCGTTTTTGGCTGTTTCCTCGTTCACGCGGTCGAGCATTTCCTGGTGGGTGGCATCAATTCCGGCGACCTCGAAGGATTCCATGGTATCGGCAATTTTGGATTGCCACTTGGCCCGCTCGTGAGCGCGGAGTGCATCTTTGGCCTCGGCGATTTTCTTTTCACGCTGCTTCATGAAGACTTTCTTCACCTCCAGCGATTTTTCGTAGGCCTTTTTGGCCGTCTCATATTGCTCCTTGGTTTCGAGCATATGAGACTTGGTGCTTTCCAGCCTCAGCGCATAGTTTTGAGCAATATCATCCCGGTCAGCAGAAATGGCTGCTTTCATCTTCCTGACGAGGTCGGCATATTCTGTTTTGTATTTTCCCAGTTCCTTTTCGAGCAGCATCACGTTGGCTTTCACCGTGGCGATATTTTCGTTCATCTGGGGAATCTGATCATTGAGCTCCCGGATATTCTGCTCCAGGATGAGTTTGGGATCTTCAATGGAGCTGATCAGACCTCCAAACAAAGACTTCATTGCGCGTACGAATCGCTTCCACATGGTGAGTTATCTGTTAGACCACAAATAATAGACTTGAACGCCAACTTACGGAAAAGTTGGTAGAATAGTTAAAACAACAATTTGCATTTTCTATAATGACGGAAAATAATAAGTGAGGTTGGTTTGGCTGTCTGGATTTTTCCGTGAAATTTCACCTTTCATTCCTTTCTCATGGATTCACCCCTTTCTTACGGTCGGCAGCAGATTAGTGAAGAAGACATTCAGGAAATCGTACGTGTGCTGCGCAGCGACTATTTGTCAGGAGGTCCGGAAATTGATCTCTTCGAGCAGGCATTTGCCGATTACATCGGCGCTCCCTATGCCATGGCTGTAGCCAATGGCACTGCGGCTCTGCATCTGTGTGCCATGGCGCTGAATGTGCAACCAGACCAGACCTGGATCACCAGTCCGCTCACATTCGCGGCCACGGCTCACTGCATTCGTCTGTGCGGCGCACGGGTTGAGTTTGTGGATATTGATCCCCAAACCGGCCTGATAGACCTCGATTTACTTGAGCAAAAGTTGAAACAGGCGCCTGCCGGAACCTACCATGGCGTGCTGCCTGTGGATTATGCCGGGTATCCTGTGGATATGGTCAGGGTGCGTGGCTTGGCAAATGAATTTGGACTCAGGATCATCGAAGATGCCTGCCACGCGCCAGGTGGCCAGGGGAATGGTTTCCGCTGCGGAGACGGGCGCTATGCTGATCTGGCTATTTTTTCCTTCCATCCCGTTAAGCACCTGACCACCGGAGAAGGTGGGATGATCACCACTGCTGACGCAGATCTGGCCAGGCGGATTCGCTCCCTGCGCACCCATGGCATAGAGCGAGACAAAGCCCGGCTTCCGGCGGATGCCGGTGGCTGGTATTACGAAATCAGGGAGCTGGGTCTCAACTACAGGCTCAGCGCTTTTCAGGCTGCTTTGGGCCGATCGCAACTCACCCGCGCCCGGGAGAATCTAAACCGTCGCAGAAACATTGCGGACTATTACCAACGACACCTTCAGGGCTCGGGCTTCCAACTTCCTCCACCAGTTCAGGGACATGCCTGGCATTTGTATGTAATTCAGCACCCCCGCAGACAGCAGTTGTACCAGTTTCTCCGGGACAGGCACATCTACCCGCAGGTGCACTACGTGCCCCTTCACCATCATCCATACTATCGGGATGCAGCAGAAGCTTCTGGACCTTTGGCCATGACCGACCAGTTCTACAACAGGTGCCTGAGTATCCCTATGTATCCAGATCTCAGCGGAACCGACCTGTCCCGGATTACAGCTACATTAGAGGCCTTTGGCAAAAAATGGTAACGTGTTCGCATTGTGCGATTTGGCCGGGGTTTATGATTAGCGAAATCACATGAAGGCTTTTCTGCCTTTAGTGGCTGAAGAAGGATGAATGGCTCTTTTCAGCAGTTTTTGATCTCGATATTTCATCGGCAGTGGCACATGGATTGCCTTAATGACCCTGATTCCTCCTTGCATCCTCCGACTGTAACTGTCATTCATGGAACCCGACCGCCATGTCGTACTCCTTGCCTATGCTCATCACTCCAGAAAAAAGCGAGGGACTCAGAAGATTCGTGCCTTTGCGGAAAATCTGAATCAACATCTGCCAGCATCGTCTATCAGGGTGTTGCGCGAAGGACACAAACAAGCGCCCTGGGGAGGAGAAGTGATGCTGGATGAGATCAGCCACCGGTTTAGCGGGATTCATCTCCTTGCCGATGTTCGTGAAGAGGAAGGCTGGTGGTTGAATGACCTGGCAGGGAAAAAGACCGCTCTGGACTGGGATGCCGTATCACTGGAACACATTCAGGATCTCACATGGGTGTGGGTGCAGGGAACATCAAATCCTGAACATGCTGAACAGTTGTTATTTGCCGGAGCGCCATTGGTCATTTGTGGAGAAGGGGATCATGCTGTAGCCTGGTATCAGAATCTGGCGGTGGGGTATTCGATAGTGGAAGCCTGGGAAATGCTGGGGGAAGATTTTCCGGTTCACGTCATTCCGTCTGATCCATTTGATTATTGGGACTGGTGTGAAAGCAGGAATGCCCGACAAATGGGGCCTTCCATGATGATTCTTTCCTCCAGCCAGGAACTCCTTCATCACGTGCCTTTCCATTCGGATGGCCAGGAGCCGAAATCTGAGTCTGCGGTTATACCTCATGAAGTGATACCCATGGTCATTCCGGTTTCTGAACCGAGGGAAACGGCCTCCCAGCAAGAAGTATACATTGATTCGGCTCGCTATGACCGGCTGTCCCGCCACCTCGATCAGGCCCGGCGAGAGGAGCTGGAATACAGGCATCCCGGAGCTAATGGAGATGGTGAAGCACAGGCTCTTGCCATCCTGGATGAGGCGTGGGATGATTTTGAGGTCAATGAAGAGCGCATCATCGAGATCGTGAACAAGCAGGACGTGCGTTTTGCACCCAGGCGGCGAATCCTGGCAACTGCGATCAGTGCCTGTCTGGGCATTGCATTGCTGCTGGCTGGAATGTGGCAAATGGGATGGGAAATCAGGGATGACCAGATGGATCGCCTGGCACATTTTTCCACTTTTTCAGATTCGGCCGGATTTCGGGTGTTGTTGCTGCCGTTTCAAGATGCTGTTGGCTGCAATCCGGATCATATCTGGGATGAAACGGCAGTCCGCGACCACCTGTTGTCGAGACCCGAAGCGACCGAGCTGAGCCTAGAGGTGTCCTATATCACACCGGGTTCTTGCCCCGAGCGGAAGGAAGACGCCCGTCGGCTGGCTGAGATCTTCAATGCAGATCTGGTGGTCTGGGGAGCCGGATTGGAACAAGATGATTCGTTGCTTCACTTATCCTATGTCATATCGGAGGGTGGCTCCGATTTGGACCTTCGTTCTCTGATGATGCATCACCGGCTTGCAGAAGGGCATTTGGGCGGAAGCACAGAAGCCGTTGTGGATCAGGTGCTGGCTTTGGGCTTTTTCGCCCATCAGCAGCCGAGGGAGGTCATGACATACCTGGATCACACGTTATCCGTGCCCGAGCCTGTAGCTGCCTGGCGGGAGTTAGTCATTGTCCTTAGTCTGGAAGACTTGCATCAGCCGGAACAGGCGCTTGAGCGCTGCGAAATAGCACTGGATACCTTCAGCAACCATGAGTCCCTGGTTTTCCATGCCAACAGACTTCGGAACATCGTGTACCCGACTCATTCGGGCGGTACCAGTACGCCAAGAGGCATGGCACCACTCTCTGATGGGCTCGCTTCGCGATGAGTCTCCCACACTTACACCTTGCCAGCTTTTATGGTTGCCATTTCCTCCGCAGACCCATCCATTTGCTATGGGAATGACTGCGCACTTTATCAGACCCCAATTACCCCTGAAACTTTTTTAGATATTCCCGCCAGTCTTCATAGGCCGCGCGGCATTCGGCTTTCCAGCCTGGTTGAGGATTGTAGCGCTTGAGGATGCTGGTACTGGCCAGGGATTGCGTCATGAAATCTTGGCCACGAGTGAAAGCCCCAGCTCCGATGGCGGCGCCCACTGCCCCGGTCGTTTCCAGCACTTCGATAGAGGAACCCGTGAGGGCTGACAGGGTGTTGGCGAAAATGGCCGATTGAAAGAGATTGTCGTTGCCGACCCGCATAATGGAGAGGTCAATGCCCAGTTCCTTCATCGCCTCCATGCCGTAGGCGAACGTGAACGCGATCCCCTCCAGACCTGCCCGAAACAAATGTCCCCGTCCAATGCGGGCAAAGCTGATGTTGAGGATGTGGGCACCCAACGCCTGGTTTTGTAGCAGTCGCTCTGCCCCGTTGCCGAAGGGCAATACCCGCAGCCCTTCTGCACCAATCGGTACATTGGCGGCTGCATGCTCCATGTCAGAATAGCTGGTTGTGCTGCCACCCACCTGGGCCTTGAGCCAGGCATACATGGAGCCGGCACCGTTGATGCAGAGTAAAACACCAACACGGGGTTCATCCTTTTTGTGTGTCACATGGGCAAAGCTATTGACCCGATTGAGCGGATCCCCGGATAGGCGATCGGTAACACCGTATACTACGCCCGAAGTGCCGCCGGTCGCGGCGACTTCGCCGGGTTGCAATACATTCAGGCAAAGGGCATTGTTGGGTTGATCACCGGCGCGATACGACACCGGAATCCCAGCGGGGATGCCCAGTGTTTTGGCGGCAGCCTCAGACACCTGTCCCTGATCGCCGAAGGTCGGCACCACCTCTGGCACCAGATCCCGAGACAGGCCAAAATGCTCCAGCAATTCTCCCGACACTTCATGCGTCTGAAAATCCCAAAGAATTCCCTCAGACAGCCCTGAAGCTGTTGTTACGGCCTTACCGGTGAGTTTGTACCCAATGTAATCGCCAGGCAGCATCATGGTCGCAGCCCGTGCATACAATTCTGGCTCCTG
This sequence comes from uncultured Bacteroidia bacterium, assembly GCA_964560095.1. Lineage (GTDB taxonomy): Bacteria > Bacteroidota > Bacteroidia > J057 > J057 > JANQTF01. The sequence goes on along the minus strand of CAZLKP010000119.1, from coordinate 2,830 downwards.
CTCCTTGACCCATCTCAGCTTGGAAGCTGTGAAGTTGCCGGGCATGTTGAGTAGGTGCTGATAAGTGTGCTCTTTGGGTAATTCGGTTTCGGCAAGATTTCCGATGTCGACCGCCCGACTATCACACCAGATAATTGAGGGCCGCACGACTTCGCCTTTGTGATCAATCAACACCAGGCCGTGCATCTGGTAGGAAATACCAATTGCCTCGATTTCACGGGCAGCATCTGGCACCTGATCAAGAAGTTTCCGGATAGCCTTGCCTAAGTGTTCCCACCACATCTCGGGATCTTGCTCGGCCCAGTCGGGTTGGGAGGCCTGAATAGGGAGCTCACTATCAGGAGACTGAGTGATGGCAATGGTTTCGCCTGTTTCCGCAGATAGGAGCGCTGCCTTGATGGAAGAAGTGCCAATGTCGAAACCGAGGAGGTACATGTGGAGAGGATGAAGAAAAAAATAGGAAGAAAAACCGCTTCTCAGGTAGGAATGAAAGGCTGATTTATTGGCACAAACTCAGCAATTCGGAGAAACGTGGCAAATCATTGATTAGCTAAGTACAATCAAAGAAAAAGTGAGGAATTACGTTGCTCCAATAATTGACAAGGTATTATGCGGTTCTCGGTTTTTTCGTTGGAAGAAGTCCATCGATGCCTGAATCAATTTGTCGACAGATTCAAATAGTTCGCCATGGGTAACTTCTCTTCTGACATGTCGCCATAACATGTCAATTGGATTAAGCCATGGGCTGTGAGTAGGGAGATATAATAATACCAGTCTACCGGCTGCGACTCTAAGGATTTGTTCCACTTCTTCTCCACTATGTGTAATGACGATGTCCCAAACGAGATAAATCGTTTCATGTCTATGTTTCTGCAGTAAGCCTCGAAGCAGCTCTACAATCTCTTTTCTTCTTTTCCGCTTACGAAAGAACAAAAAGGACTGATCAAAGCAGATAAGCGGGGACAGATCCATCTCGGAATGATTCTTAATTAAGGAGAATGCACCGTGAAAAAGCCAGGGGTTGTCGTTTGGCCCGTACATTCCGTCGTTGGCAGAATACTTTTCAGAACAACGAATCATATCTGCATGTTGCATACCTGTTCGGATGCCTCCCTGTTTTTCAAATACTCACCATTTTGCATGAAGTCCTTGGCTACGGTATTATTCTTTCTGTTCTTATCGATGTTCCAACTCCAGGCGCAGAATCCGCCTTCGGTTGTTGGAAAAGTGGTGTTTCCCAATACTCAGGAGGCCGTGCAAGGTGCGACTGTGGTGCTGACCGATTCGTCGGCCTCAGCTGCCCCAGGCCTGCTCACAGATGAAGATGGGAGATTTTTATTTTCTGACGTGGTGGCCGGAGACTATGCGTTGAATATTTCCTTTTCCGGATACGAACAGGTGGTTCGCCAGCTAACCATTAGCAACGAATCGCTCAATCTTGGAGAAATTTCCCTGGGCGAAAAGATTTACACCCTCGAAGATGTGGTGATTCAGGGGGAAGAAGCCACAGCTGAGCAGCGTGGCGACACCGTCGAATACAACGCCAGTGCCTTCACCACCAACCCTGATGCCAGTGCCCGGGACCTGGTGCAAAAAATGCCGGGGGTGGTGATGGAAAATGGTCAGATCAAAGCCCAGGGGGAAACCATTGAGCGGGTGTTAGTGGACGGCAAGGTGTTTTTCGGTGATGACCCCAATGCCGCTCTGCAAAATCTGCCGGCTGAGATCGTGGACAAAATCCAGGTTCTCGACCAGCAAAGTGATCAGGCGCAGTTTACCGGCTTTGAAGATGGCGAAACGACCAAAACGATTAATGTCATAACTAAGCCGGACAAGCGGATCGGCCAATTCGGGCGGGGCTATGCTGGCTTTGGCCAACCCGATAACCGCTACCGTGCCGGTGGAGCCCTCAATTATTTCAACGGGGATATGCGACTCACCCTGCTGGGCCTGTCCAACAATGTCAATCAACAAAATTTCTCTCAGGAAGACTTGCTGGGGGTAAATGGCGGAGGTGGACGTCGATGGGGCCGCAGACAAGGGGGAGACTTTCTCGTAGGAAATCAAAACGGAATCACGACCTCTCAGGCTGTTGGAGTTAATTTTTCCGACGAATGGGGAGAAAAAGTGGAAGTAAGCGGAAGCTACTTTTTCAACTACTCCGATAATTTTGCCTTGCGGGACGTGAACAGAGCCTTTTTGGTGGAAGGCGACACGGGTCAGGTTTATCGGGAACTCAGTGAATCCAATCGCCAGAATCTCAACCACCGTTTCAACGGCCGAGTCGAATACAAGATCAACGAATACAACGAAATCAGGCTCCGACCACGGTTTTCATTTCAGAACAATCAGGGATTTTCGGTGGACTCCGGCCTGACGACCATCGGAAACCAGCTGGCGAATGATTTCCAGAATCGCTCTAGCTCCAACCTCACAGCCTTCAGTTTTTCCAATGACCTCACTTACCAGCATAAATTCAACGATGCCGGGAGAACCATTTCGATCGAGCTGGAGACCGATTATGACAACAACTCCGGCAACCGCGATCTCTACTCCGAGATCAACTATTTCACCGAGCCAGGCTCAGTCGATTCCACTGACCAGACATCCATTCAGGCTTCGGACGAGTGGGATTTCGAGCTGGAAATCGAATATGATGAGCCCATCGGTGACTGGGGCCGTTTTCAGGTAGAATACGAATTCAATCCCCGCTTTAATGATGCTTCGACCCGGACCTTTGCCTTTGATCGGGCCACGGATGGATACAACCGCCTGGATACGACTTTGTCGAATGTGTTTGTGAACACCTATACCCGCCACGAGATCGGAA
>CAZLKP010000118.1:5435-11475 GCA_964560095.1 uncultured Bacteroidia bacterium | reverse complement strand
GCCGTTCTTTTGGATATGTATGATCAGGATCGCGGTAAGCGTCCCATGAAAGGCGAAAGCCTGATGGCTTGGGGAGATCTGGATTCTGAATTGATTCCGGCCTTCCGGCAAATTGCTGCCAATGGAGGCCGGGTCCGCATTCTGTCCAGAACGATCACCAGCCCCAGTGCCAGGGCCGCTGTCGGCGAATTCCTGGCCCAATTTGGGGAAAACGGTAAGCACATCACCTATGAGGCTACCTCTGCTTCCGCCATTTCTCAGGCGCATGAGGCAGATTTTGGTGTAAAGGCATTTCCAACTCTGCGCTTCGATCGAGCCAAAGTGATTGCTTCTTTCTCCTGTGATTTCCTCGGTAGCTGGGTGTCTCCGGTTGAGTATCTCAGCCAATGGGCATCACGCCGCAATCCGGATGGAGAATGGATGTCTCGTCACTATCAGATCGAATCCATCCTGTCCAATACCGGTGCCAATGCCGACCTTCGCTTTACCGTGAAGCCTTCTCAGGAAGGCCTGGCACTGATGAACCTCTACAACAAAGTAGCCCGCCTCATCGGCCAGCCAAGTCTGCGTGGTGTTGGTAACTTCAACGTAGCGGCTAACGGCCTGGATAAACTCGCCAATGAGCTGGTTGCCGCCCGCGGAGAATCATTGGTGGTGTCAGGAACCAACAATATCGCCATCCAGCGCATCGTGAACGGCATCAACATGATGCTGGGCAACTATGGCAAAACAGTGGATATCGCCAATCCTTCCATGATGCATCAGGCTGATGACGAAGGATTGTCTGAACTGGCTTCTGAACTGTCTTCTGGTGCCGTGGATGCATTGATTCTGATGGATGCCAACCCGGTTTACGATACACCTTACGGAGATATCTTTGCTTCAGCTCTGGAAAGCGTCGGATTGTCCCTCTCTATGAGTGTCAAGGCTGATGAGACCAGCAAGCTGTGTACCTATTACATACCGTCCAGCCACTTCCTAGAAAGCTGGGGAGATGCTCAGCAAAATGCTTACAGCTATTCTCTGGTTCAGCCGACGATTCACCCGGTATACAAAACCCGTCAGGCAGAAGAAAGCTTCCTGCGCTGGGCCGGTAATAATACGAGCTACCGTGAATACGTGAAAGCCTTCTGGGAAAGCAAGATGTATCCCCAGTCTACAGGCTTTGGTTCTTTTCGCAAATTTTGGGAAGAAAGCCTGCGCAAAGGTATTTTCACCGTCGAGCCGACCACTGCTGAGGCTTCCTACAATGCCGAAGGCATTCAGGAAGCGGCCTCTTTTCTCAGCTCAATGAGCGGCAGTGATCTTGAGATGGTCTTCTACCAAAAGGTAGGGATCCGTGATGGCCGTCAGGCTAATAACCCCTGGATTCAAGAACTCCCTGACCCCATCTCCCGCATCGTCTGGGATGACTATGTGTCCGTTCCCTTCTCCTATGCGCAGGAGAATGGTCTGGAGCTTGGGAATATCATGGAGATTTCCGTCGGCAATGATACGTTCAGCCTGCCAGTTGTGGTTCAGGTTGGTCAGGCCAATGGTGTGTTGGGTGTGGCTCTGGGCTACGGCAGAACGGATGCCGGGCGAGTGGCCAAGAAAGTGGGTGGCGTGAATGTGTATCCATTTGTGTCGACTCAGAATGGATCCCTGACTTTTCATGCCACCAATGTAAGTGCCAGCAAGACGACCCGTGAATACGAGCTGGCGCGTGTGCAGACCTACGATCTGCTCTATGATGAAAACATCGGTCGTCGCTTTGCGAAGTCCTGGGGACCAGAATACGAATTTGACCGCTCGCATGAAATCGTCAAGGAAACGGCCCTTGGTTTTTATCAGAGCAGTGATTCTGACAATCCCTACCGGAAGTCGCTCAAAAAATACGAAGACAAAAAGGCCCACCTTGTCACACTTTGGGAATCTCACTTTGAGGATCCCGAAACCTCCAAGACCATTCACTGGGCCATGGCCATCGACCTGAATAAGTGTACAGGTTGTGGTGCCTGCGTGGTTTCCTGTAATGCAGAAAACAACGTGCCGGTTGTGGGTAAGAGAGAGGTGCTCACCCGTCGGGAAATGCACTGGATGCGAATTGACCGCTATTATAGCGGAGACCCGAATCAGCCGGATACCATTGATACGGTTTTCCAGCCAATGCTGTGTCAGCATTGTGACAATGCCCCCTGCGAGACGGTTTGTCCGGTACTGGCGACCATTCACTCCACGGAGGGTCTCAACCAGATGACCTACAACCGTTGTGTGGGAACCCGTTATTGTGCCAACAACTGTCCTTACAAAGTACGTCGTTTCAACTGGTTCAACTACACCAACGGAAGCGATTATGCAGATATCAACCCGGCTCAAAACGAACTCGGTCGTCTGGTGCTCAATCCGGATGTGACGGTTCGATTCCGCGGCGTGATGGAGAAATGTTCTTTCTGCGTGCAGCGCCTACAGGAGAAGAAGCTTCGTGCCAAGATCAATGGCAACAGCACCTATGCCAAGCCTGATCCAAACGATCGCGGATTCACGGCCTGTCAGCAGAGCTGTCCCACAGGGGCGATTGTCTTTGGCGACCGAAACGATCCCAATTCCGACATCAATAAGATTTGGTACGATCCATCTTCCAAGGAGAATGAGCGGAAATACCATGTGATTGAGGAAGTGAAAACGTTGTCTTCCATAGCCTACCTGACGAAGGTTCGCAACCGGACAGCCGAGGAGTACGAGGCGCAGGAGGAAGTAATTTCTTCCTACAAGACCGACATCTTCGGCGTGGACATGAGCGGTGCTCATGGTCATTCTGAGGAATCACATGAAGCAGAAAGTCACTGACTCACGCTTCGGATAGAAACCAACAAATTAACTGAAACGATTAGTCTAATCTTTCGCTGATATGAGCCACGTTAGATCGCCGATTCGCCAAAAGTGGGTTACCAATACAGAAACCTACGGGCAGATCACGGCAGACATTACCAGACCGATCGAATCGAAGATCAATGTAGTCTGGCTGCTGGCCACGCTATTTTCGGGTGCTGTGATGCTGTTTGGGTTCGCCATGATTGGCTGGACCATCTGGGAAGGTATTGGAACCTGGGGTCTGAACAAGACCGTTGGCTGGGCCTTCGACATCACCAACTTCGTATTCTGGGTTGGTATTGGTCACGCAGGAACGCTGATTTCCGCTGTACTCCTGCTCTTCCGCCAGGAATGGAGAAATTCCATCAACCGTGCATCAGAGGCGATGACGATTTTCGCGGTGATTTGTGCGGGTATTTTCCCATTGCTCCACATGGGCCGGGTATGGCTGGGACTCTGGTTCCTCCCGCTGCCCAACACCCGTGGTTCTCTATGGGTTAATTTCAACTCTCCGCTTTTGTGGGACGTCTTTGCTATCTCGACCTATCTGTCAGTGTCGCTGGTGTTCTGGTATCTGGGAATGATTCCTGACTTTGCTACCATTCGCGACCGCTTTGCGATGAAAGGTAAAAAGCTTCAGTCCAGAATTTATGGCATCCTGAGTTTTGGCTGGGAAGGGTCTTCCAGAAATTGGTCCCGCTATGAAATAATCTCTCTGATTCTCGCCGGTCTGGCCACACCGCTGGTATTGTCGGTACACTCCATTGTATCGATGGACTTTGCAACCTCTGTGATTCCTGGGTGGCACACCACAATTTTCCCACCTTACTTCGTTGCCGGTGCCATTTTCTCCGGTTTCGGTATGGTACAGACCCTGATGATTGTGACTCGCCGGGTATATAAACTGGAAAACTACATTACCATGGATCACATGGAGTCAATCGCCAAGATTGTACTCGCCACGGGATCCCTGGTAGGTCTGGCCTACATGACCGAGTTTTTCACCGCCTGGTATTCCGGTTCTCTCTGGGAGCGCTACATTTTCATCAACCGCGCGTTTGGTCCCTTCGGATGGTCATACTGGATTATGTTCAGTTGTAATGTGATCACGCCGCAGTTGTTCTGGTTCAAGAAAATCCGAACCAGCATGGTGCTCACCTTTATCATCTCGATTTTTGTGAACATCGGGATGTGGTTTGAGCGATTTGTGATTATCGTAACCTCTCTGCACCAGGACTTCCTGCCATCAAGCTGGTCGATGTACACACCAACATTTGTTGAGTATGGTATCCTGATTGGGTCCTTCGGATTGTTCTTCTTCCTTTTCTTCCTCTTCTCCAAATATGCACCTGTAGTGAACATGTTTGAGGTGAAGACCCTGCTGAAGCATCCCAAGAAGCCCGAAGGGCTGGAGGCCAAAAGCGAACCTCTAACTGTTTAATATTCCCAAACATTCTTCCTGGAATTATGAAGCGCAATTTAATAATCGGAAAATACTGGGATCCCGACGCGGTGCTGGAGGGGCTGGATAAGCTGACCGGCAAGGGGATGCGGATCTTTGACGTGTTCACACCGTTTCCGGTGCACGGCGTAGAGCCCTATCTGAATGCAAAACGAACCAGACTCTCGGTTGCCTCTTTCATTTACGGCTGCCTGGGATTCCTTACGGCTGTGACCATGATGAGCCTGATTTACGGGGTAGTCTGGCCTATGAACATCGGTGGTAAGCCTGCCCTGCCATTCCCGAGCTTTGTGCCGATTACCTTTGAGATGACCGTTCTCTTTGCTGCACATGGGATGGTATTGACCTTCTTTATCGTGGGAAGCTACTGGCCGGGAAAGAAAGCACGCCTGCTGGATATCCGCCAGACAGATGACGTGTTTATCATTGCCCTGGACAAGGATAAGTTGGACGACGAGGCTGCCGCCAAAGCCATTTTTGAAGAAACCGGAGCTTACGACATTCAAGAAACTGAATACGAGAAATGATGAACCGCAAGACCTTTGTAACACCGATTCTACTGGTTGGCGTACTCGCGCTCAGCTTGACGGGTTGTTATTATGACAAGTCGGAGCGGAACATTGAGTATTCCCCCAACATGTATAACTCCCTCCCGCTGGAACCGTACTCTCAGACAGTGTACTGGGACACCGATATTGGGGGGAACTTTCCTGCAGCGGGCACTGGCTTGGATGCACCTACCATGTTTGAGAATGGGCTTTCTGCCCAAAAGGCGCCAGAAGGAACCATTCCAAGGGAAGAAAGCTGGTACCGTCCGGAGGTTTACGAGCCATATGCTTTGCCCAATACGCCTGAAGGCTATGAGGCAGCATCCGGTTTGATCTCTCCTATTGATAATTCGACGCTTAATGCAGAAGGCATTAACTGCTCAGAGGCCTCCTTTAATCGTGGAGAAGAGTTGTATCAGCAGCTTTGTGTGATGTGTCACGGCACCAACGGCAAAGGACAAGGATCCCTGGTGACCGGTGGTGCTTTGGCTGGCGTGCCTTCTTATTCAGGCCCGCAACTTGCGGGACTGCCCATCGGCAAGATGTATCACACGCTTACCTACGGCAAAGGCCTCATGGGATCTTATGCCTCACAGCTCACCCCTCGGCAGCGCTGGGAAGTGATCTGTTACATTCAACAATTCTTTGATCAACCCGAATAGGAATACCTCTGGGTTTCACCATATAAACGAGAAGTCTTGGCACACGCACATTTTACCAAAGAGCAATTGACCGAACGCTTTCAGTTTCTGGGGAAGTTCAGAACTGTGGTCTTCGGTTTGATCGGGGTGGGGCTGGTCCTGGTGCTGGCATCATGGATGCTCACCGACGGAACAGAAGCTTCCCATGCTGCCGATGGTCATGCGACCATTGAAGCCACGCATTCACCTGTGCAGCCCGTCGTTGATACTGACGAAGATGACCATAGCCACGGCCATGGTCACACACCCACCGTTGGCACCAGAATGCTGACGGGGACGTTGATGTCCCTGCTTTTTTTCTTTACCATTGCGATGGGGGCACTGTTTTTCCTCGCTGTGCACCAGATAGGGAACGCAGGCTGGCATACAGCTATTCGCCGGGTACCGGAGGCGATGACATTTTTTGTTCCTGTGGCGGGTGTTGTATTTTTAATTCTGCTGTTTTTTGTCGGGAATCTTTATGAGTGGGCGATTCT
>CAZLKP010000118.1:2331-5425 GCA_964560095.1 uncultured Bacteroidia bacterium | reverse complement strand
CTGATAGACAAGAAGCGTGGTTGGTTGAATGAAACTGGATTTTGGGTTCGCACCATTATCTACTTCACGATCTGGATTGGTGCAGCGCTGTGGCTGCGCAGGCTTTCTGTTGATCAGGACAAAGTTGGCGGATGGCAGGAAGGCGTGCCATCCTTCAAAAAAAGCACAGGAGTCGCTGCGGCATTCATTGTGATGTTCGCCTTTTCCTATACGCTGTTTGCCTTTGACTGGATCAAATCACTGGAACCACACTGGTTCTCTACTATTTTCGGAGTCTATGTATTCGCAGGTTCCTTTGGCTCTGCGATGTTTACCCTGGGACTCCTGTTGACCTTCCTGAAGCGGCAGGGGTACATGAGCTATGTCAATGACTCTCACATCCATGATGTGTATAAGTACGCCTTTGGTTTTACCGTATTCTGGGGCTACATCTGGGTGTCTCAATACCTGCTTATCTGGTACTCCAACATTCCAGAGGAAGGAATCTATTTCGTGAAGCGATATGCAGTGGGTAACCCGGCTTATGTGGGAGGTTCTTTCAATGTCGTGTGGATTATGACCCTGTTTCTTTGCTTCGTGATTCCATTCCTGGGGCTTATGACCAGAAACGCCAAGCGGATTGCCAAAGTCTATGTCCCTATCTCGATCGTGGCACTTACAGGCCACTACCTTGATATCTTTCAGATGGTACAGCCGGGCACCATGGGCAGCTACTGGGACTTTGGAATGATGGAGATTGGATTCTTTCTGATTTTCGCGGGTCTATTCCTGTTTGTGGTACTCACGGCACTGACCAGAGCCAATCTGGTTCCGCAGAATCATCCCTATCTGGAAGAAAGTCTGCACCATTCCACCGGAGATGTGTAAATTGTATCATCTTCTGTGTAAATCAATTCATTGTCAAACAAACATTGTCTCTCACGTATAGTTTTTTTTCTATACAAATGGGTTAGATAAGAGGATATGGATTTTCAGATTTTATTCAGTTCCATTCAGGTGTTATTGGCAGCCATCTTTGTGATGGTTTTGGCCAACTTGTATCTGGTGTTCCGGTTGAAGGAAATTGATCCCTTTGCCAAGTGGAATCCGAATCTGCTTAATGGTGGAGGAATTTTCCTGTTTTATTTCATCGGGATGATTGCTGCCACCTGGGTGACCATCCGGGTCTATGGCGATCTTACGCTGATCGTCAACCCTGCTTCCGAACACGGCGCAGAGATAGATCGGATGTTTAATAATACGATGATTGTGACCATCCTCGTGGTGACCATTTCCAACTTCCTTCTGGTTTACTACGGTTGGAAATACCGCTCCAAGCCAGGACGAAAAGCCTTGTATTACCCACATAATAACCGCTTGGAAGTAATCTGGACTGTTGTGCCGGCCATTGTATTGACGCTTTTAGTTTTTGATGGCGTGGGTGTTTGGCATGACATTATGGGAGATAAGCCTGAGGATGCTATTGAAATAGAGGTGAATGGCAAACAGTTCGCCTGGACATTCCGCTACCCGGGAGCTGATCAGGAATTTGGCGACTCTCACGTCAGCTTTATCAACGAAGGGAAAGGCAATGAACTTGGCATTAACATTGATGACAGGCGTGGACTTGATGATCCCATTACTCGCGAGCTTCATTTGCCTGTTGGTGTGCCCGTGAATTTGAATATCAAAACTCGTGATGTTCTCCACAGTGCCACGCTGGCTCATTTTCGTGTAAAGATGGATGCCGTTTCAGGCATCACCACCAACTTCCACTTTGTTCCAACAATCACCACGATTGATATGCGTGAAAAATTGGGGGATCCCGAGTTTGATTTTCAGATGTCCTGCCAGCAGATTTGTGGAGGCGGCCATTGGAACATGGGTGCGAAAGTGGTCGTAGAAACTGTGGAGGAATATCAGGCATGGCTCGAAGAGCAGCAGACTTTCCTCGCACTCTATCAATCTATCAATCCTGACTTCTCACCCGGCCAGAATATGGCTGAAGAAGCACAAGAGGCAGGTTCTGACGAGTTAGCAGCAGCCAATTAATACATTCAACCACGATCAACGAAAAAGTTTAGGTCATTCAAGATATGGCAGACGTAACTTCAATCACCCAGGGCGGTTCTACCTTTCATGATGATACGCATGCCCACGTCGAAGGGCATCACCATGATCATCACGGTAACTTTTGGACCAAGTATGTGTTCTCCACGGATCACAAGACAATCGCCAAGCAGTTCATGATCACCGGGATCGTGATGGCAGTCATCGGTATTAGTTTGTCCACTCTGTTCCGATTACAGCTCGCTTTCCCTGGCCAGTCCTTTGCAATTCTCGAGTTCTTTCTCGGTAAGTGGGCCCCTGATGGTGTGCTGGACCCCGAGTTCTATCTCGCGATGGTTACCATGCACGGAACCTTCATGGTCTTTTTTGTCCTTACCGCGGGCCTCAGTGGAACGTTTTCCAACTTTTTGATCCCACTACAGATTGGGGCGCGTGACATGGCATCCGGATTTATCAATATGCTTTCGTATTGGTTCTTCTTTGTCTCATCTGTAATCATGATTGCGTCCCTGTTTATCGGGACGGGACCTGCAGCTGCCGGCTGGACCATTTATCCGCCTTTGAGTGCATTGCCACAGGCGATTTCTGGCTCAGGTCTTGGAATGACGCTATGGCTGATTTCCATGACATTGTTTATCGCCTCATCTCTGATGGGGAGCATCAACTATATTACTACCGTACTGAATCTGCGGACACAGGGTATGACCATGGATCGTCTGCCATTAACGATCTGGGCATTCTTACTGACTGCAATTATCGGGGTTCTTTCGTTCCCGGTTCTGTTTGCTGCTGCCCTACTGCTGATGTTTGATCGCCTGTTGGGAACCAGTTTTTATCTGTCTGACATATTTATTCAGGGAGAAATTCTACACCATACCGGTGGTAGCCCGATCCTTTATCAACATTTATTCTGGTTCCTGGGTCACCCTGAGGTGTACATCGTTCTGCTGCCCGCTCTCGGTATTTCTTCAGAAATTATTTCTGTGCACGCACGAAAGCCAATTTTTGGGTACAAAGCCATGATTGGTTCGATGATTGGGATAGC
>CAZLKP010000118.1:0-2306 GCA_964560095.1 uncultured Bacteroidia bacterium | reverse complement strand
TACTTTCCTTCATCGTATGGGCTCACCACATGTTCGTTTCTGGTATGAATCCATTTCTGGGGACAGTCTTCATGCTATTTACTCTGGTGATTGCGGTGCCATCTGCGATCAAGGCTTTCAACTACATTACGACACTCTGGAAAGGGAACATACAGTTTACGCCGCCGATGCTCTTTGCGATCGGCCTGGTGTCCTTCTTTATCACGGGGGGGATTACCGGAATTTTCCTGGGTAATGCTGCATTAGATATTCCGCTTCACGATACATACTTCGTGACCGCCCACTTCCACCTAGTGATGGGAAGTGCTTCTGCCTTCGGATTTTTCGCTGGTATTTATCAGTGGTTTCCGAAATTTTTTGGGCGAATGATGAACAATCGACTAGGGTACATTCACTTCTGGTTCACATTTGTGTCACTGTACATGGTGTTCTTCCCCATGCACTTCATCGGACTAGGGGGAGTAGCCCGTCACTACTACAGCAATACAGGTTTCACCTTCATGGAAGGTTGGACGGACGTGCATGTGTTTATCACTATCGCTGCGATCGTGGGCTTTTTCGGTCAGCTTTTCTTCCTGTGGAATTTCTTCTACAGCATTTTCAAAGGTAAAGTGGCTTCTGCTAACCCATGGAAGTCCAACACGCTGGAATGGACTACACCGCGCAACCCAGGTCACGGAAACTGGGAGGGAGCGATTCCGCATGTGTATCGCTGGCCCTACGATTACAGCAAGCCTGGCGTGAAAGAAGACTTCCTGCCACAGCATATTCCTGCTGAGGAGGTAGAGTACGAAGAAGGATTCCCGAAACCAGCCACTACACCTTCTAAGCCAGCTATACCGTTGAAGGTGGAAAACGTGAGTCCTGAGTCTGAGGGGAAAGAATAATATTTGCTTGTGACAAACCATGTAACGACACCTGCTGTGGCGCGCTTTCAAGTTATGGCGACCATCACCGTAGGTGCCGTTATTGCGTTGATTCTGATCGGGAGCATTGTGCGGATGACTGGATCCGGGATGGGATGCCCGGATTGGCCAAAGTGTTTTGGCCAATGGGTGCCACCAACAGATGTGTCCCAATTACCGGCAGACTACAAAGCTCGCTTTGCGGTGGCTGGCAAGGAAATCGCAGACTTCGATGCCTTCAAAACATGGGTAGAGTATCTCAACAGATTGTTTGGTGTGCTCGTCGGTTTGCTGGGGATAGCTACACTGGTGAGAGGAGTGCAGGCGCGGAAAAAAGATCCTGGACTCATGCGACTGAGTGTATTGGGACTGTTATTGACAATGGTTGCGGGAGGTGTCGGAGCCTATGTGGTAAAAACGAATCTGTCAGAGGGGATGATCACCGTTCATATGACTATTGCTCTCATGGTTCTTTCGACGTATTTGTGGGCGTGGAGCAGAAGCCAGAAAGGATCCATGAAGCAGGCTCAATCCGGGCAGGTGCGTTCAAGTACCTTCTGGATCAGTGTGGGAGTTCTGGTGTTGGTTATGAGTCAGATTTTGATGGGGACGCAGGTGAGAGAACACGTAGATGCCTTGCTGAAGGCTGGGGTAGAGAGAGATGCCTGGATTGCTTCTCTAGATGGTGTCTACAACGTCCATAAATTTTCGCATTACCTGGTGAGTGCAGCATTGATTTGGCTGGCCTCACGCGTATGGAAAATGAGCGGGCATGGGGCAAAGGGATTTGTGATTTTGTCCATGATATTTACTGGTGTTGAAGTGATTCTGGGGATAGGCATGCACCATTTTGCTGTACCGCAGGTATTTCAGCCGTTGCACTTGTTATTCGCGACATTGTTGTTTGCGACATCATTTTTGGCCACGAGATGGCTATGGTTTGGAATGAAAGCCGAGGAGGCAGAGAAGGAGATCTTTTTACATGGTAGCTAACGACACACAAACATTATCCAGGAAGCAGCTGGTTGGCGTCAAAGTAAGGGCGTTTATCCAACTGTTGAAACTACGCCTTTCCATGCTGGTGGCTCTATCGGCTGTCTTCGGCTTCGCCATGGCTTCCGGCGCATGGGGCTGGGGGCTGCTCTGGATTGGGTTGGGGGGCCTGATGGTCACTGGGTCTGCTAATGTTCTCAATCAGATTCTGGAGCGTGAGCTGGATGCGAAAATGAAGCGCACAGCAGGACGACCTTTGCCCACTGGCACACTGTCTGATGTTGAGGCTCTGGTATATGCAATGCTTCTTGCGATCGCAGGAGTGGGAATAATCGGATACCTTTTCACCCTTCCGGCTGCCCTGCTGGCCATTATCGGGTTGTTGTCCTATGCTTTTGTGTATACCCC
>CAZLKP010000117.1:0-11510 GCA_964560095.1 uncultured Bacteroidia bacterium | reverse complement strand
GGATTTTTTTCATAAATCAGGCGAATTGACGTTTGAGGAGAAGATTTTCGTTTTCTGGTACCACAAACATAAGGATTCTCCTCTGAGCCTCTAACGATTGAAACTGAATGATTCGAATTCCTGCAATTTCTCTCCTCTTATTCTTCTGTTCTTCTCTGCTGGCCCAGCAGATCACCCTGTCAGAGACCCAACTCGACTTTGGCATTGTGCTGGAAAGCTCTCCGGCATCGTTGAGCGTCGCCCTCACCAATCCTTCCGATGAGTCGGTGACCATCTTTGCTTTACTGCCTGAAACCAACGGTTTTTCGGTTTCTCCCGATTCGTTGATGCTTGCCCCGGGTGCCACCGATTCATTTCAGATTGATTTTCTGCCGATCCACAATCTGTACCACAACCAGGAATTGCTGCTCATTCCCAACAATTATCGCGGAGCGCTTTCCCTCGACCTGAGAGCTCAGGGGAGGTATTCCAGAACTTACTACTCCACGACTGAAAACAAATCTGGATCTGCCCTCAAATCCGCCCTGAAATCCAGGCTTGGCCAGGGATATATTCAACTCACTTACAGCGCGGCCCGAGACCATATGTACATGACGATCGACAATCAGAAAACCAATGGGCAGGGAGCTGGCGTCAACACACTGGAATGTGTGTACACAGGCACCCAAGTCACCAGCTATTCCGATCGCACCGATGCCCAGCTCCAAGGATTCAACACTGAACACACCTTCCCACAGGGCTTTTTTGGCCAGAACCTGCCCATGCGCTCTGACATCCACCACCTCTTTCCTACGACGGTTTCTTCCAATTCTGAGCGCGGTAACAAGCCGTTTGGGGTAGTGACCAACCCAACCTGGCAGGTTGGCGGTTCCAAAAGTGGCAGTAGCAACTTTGAGCCCCGTGACACACACAAGGGAGCCGTTGCCAGAGCGATGTTTTACTTCGTTGTGAGATATCAGGATTATGCGAATCACTTCCACAATCAGGAAACTATTCTCCGCCAGTGGCATGAAGACTTCCCCCCGGATGCCGTGGACCGCAAGCGCAACGGTGATGTGCAGTCTGTGCAAGGCAACCGCAATCCCTTCGTCGATTACCCTCAGCTGATAAACAGAATGGCTGCCCTCACCGGGAATGCTGACTTGCCGGATGTGGAATCCTATAGGCTCCCAGAACTGGAAATCGACTTTGATACCGTCACGAAACCCACGGTTTACCACTATCCGATCGTAAATACCGGTAATGTGCCCCTTACCATCGAAGCACCGCAGTTCAATGATAACCGCCTGTCGGAAACCAGCGGCACCAATTTTCCAGCTACCCTCGTCCCCGGCGAAGATCTGCCCATGGAGATAACACTCAACACAGTGGATAATCCCGGCCTGGATGCTTCCATGAGCATTGCGGTGAGCAATGGAGATACCCTGGACATTCCAGTGGTAGCTTTCTGGACCCGGGAAGCCTCTATTGACAAGAGCTGGCCAACAGGCTGGGTACTGAGGCCAGTGCCAGGCGGCTATGTGGTGGATTTTGACTCTCCCCATTCTCGCCACTGGACTCTGACGTCTCTACAAGGAAGACTGGTCCAAGAGGGCGTGCAAGATGGAAACTCCCTTCGGATTGGGATGCATGAGATGCTCACAGGTATGTATCTTCTGGGCGTGGAAGCATCAGGCCGCTGGTCATTCAGGCGTTTGCGTTGGTAAATGGGAGCATTGACCATGGCCCGCCAAATCAGTAGCTTCTCCCTTTATTTGAACCTGTTATGATCCTTCGTTGGCTTGTCCGGCATACCTGGAAAATCCTGAAATGGCTAGCCACCGGCATCGGGCTGTACCTCCTGCTTGGATTTTTGGGTTCCCTGATTCCCCTTCAGGGAGAAGAGGCCGAAGAAGCCGGTACGCAAGTCTTCGTGGTGTCGAATGGGGTACACACCGATATCTGCATCCCCCTCAGCAACCCGTACCAGGATTGGACGCAGGTGTTTAACATCCGGGAAACCTTTCCCGGCAGACAGGTTCGCTACCTTTGCTTTGGCTGGGGAGACCAGAATTTTTTCGTTCACACACCAACCTGGGCAGATCTGACGCCCAAAACAGCCCTCAAAGCCGTGTTGTGGCCCAGCAAAACGGCCATTCATCTCACAGCCTGGAGCCATGCGCCCGAGGTGCACACGCGTTGCAGGCGGCTGTTTTTATCACAGGATCAATACCGGCGGTTGTGTCGATTTTTGCTGGATCACCTTACATTGGATGATCAGGGCCAACCAATTCAGGTCGGAAATGGTTATTCAGGCAGCGATGCCTTTTTTGCTGCAGAAGGCCACTATCACCTGCTGCGAACCTGTAATGAGTGGACAAGCGAAGCCTTGCGAAAAGCCGGCATCCAAACGGCGCTTTGGGCGCCATTTGCACAAAGTGTGATGGTGCATTTGCCCTAAAACTACTGACTGGCCTCATGAAGAAATATCTGGTCCCGGCATTGGCTTTTTTGATTTTGGTAGCCTGCTCCAAAGAATGGAAGCCCTTGTATGAAGCCCCTGAAACACCCCGAAATGTGTATCGGATTTCTGCAAAAACAACCATCCCGCAGGGTAATCCCGAAGCCGGCTTTGCCTATCTCACCACCGGCGACTACATCGGCAGTGGCTTCCCC
Source organism: uncultured Bacteroidia bacterium (assembly GCA_964560095.1). Classification (GTDB taxonomy): domain Bacteria; phylum Bacteroidota; class Bacteroidia; order J057; family J057; genus JANQTF01. The sequence goes on along the minus strand of CAZLKP010000117.1, from coordinate 8,855 downwards.
TGGTCCTTTGTGAATGCGGATACCAGCCTCCGGAAAGACACCGTGCTGATGCGGAAGGGGAAAAATTCCCATATCAGCTGGTTTTACATTGCCACAGAGCGCGACAACGACGTGACGCTGGTGTCGGGCAGTTGCTTCAACTGCCATGCCTCTGCCTTTGAGGATTCGGTCTATCTGGCCCTCGGAAACAGCTTCAGCGATTTCACCAACGTGAAGCCCTGGCAGCGGCATTTTTTTTCTCGCATTGTGAAGAAAAATGCCAGCGACGCCGAATGGGAGCAGGCAGAAGACTATGTGTCCTGGCTGGCACATTCCTTTCCTTGGATACAACAAAAGCAGGTCGGGCTCAATCCGGCTTTCCGGCTGGAGGAGGCCTTTGCTGCACATCGCGACCCAGTCACGCTGGCATACAGCCAGCGCGAGGTGTTTCCAAATCAAGGGCCCAACGTCGCCAGCGACGTGCCGCCGCTCTGGAACGTCAAAAAGAAAAATGCCCTCTACTACAACGGCATGGGTCGCGGCGACTTCACCAAGCTCCTTATGCAGGCCGGGATGATGGGCATTCCTGATACGACCAAAGCCCGGGAGATTCAGCAGCGCTTCGTGGATGTGGTCGCCTGGCTCGAAAGCCTGGAAGCCCCCAAATATCCAAAAACAATCGACGCCGATTTGGCTGAGCAGGGGAAAGGATTATTCATTCAGCACTGCGAAAAATGCCACGGCACCTACGATGAGAATCCTGCCTTCGAAATCTACCCCAACAAGTTGGTGCCAATGTACCAGATCGAAACCGATCCGGCCTATGCACAGTATTTCATGAAGCAATCCGGCCTGCCCGACTGGTTTAATCAGAGCTGGTTAGGGCAGAGCCTGCCGCAGGCGCAGATGCTGCCATCCAATGGCTACATCGCCCCGCCACTAGATGGCGTATGGGCCACGGCTCCCTACCTGCACAACGGCTCCGTGCCCACGCTCGAAGACCTGCTTTACAGCCCCCAGCGCCCGGATCTCTGGGCGCGAAGCGGCAGCACCAGCGACTATGACTGGGAGAAAGTCGGCTACCGCTACACCACTGGTGAGACCAAAGGCAGCGTCATCTACGACTGTTCCCAGCCTGGCCAGGACAATGGCGGCCATGAATTCGGCGATGAACTCACGGTAGCGGAAAGGAAGGCGGTTGTGGAGTATGTAAAGGGGTTGTGAAGGGCAGTACTCTGGCTTCTCCCAGAGGGAGGCCGTTTGTGCCCTCACCCTAGCCCTCTCCCGGCGGGAGAGGGCTAGGGTGAGGGTTCTTCCGGTCGAATCCTAATTCTCCGAAATAACTCCTTCTCCGGCCGGGCGTTTTCCGTTGACAGCGGGTTCACCGAAACCTCTGCGGGCGCGCAGTTGCAGGGCGGCGTTGAGGTCGTAGTTCATGTCGGAAATATAGCGGAGAGACTCCACTTTTTTGTGGTGCTCAATGCGGCTGAGGAGGTAGTCGTAGGGGCCACGTTTGGTGATGAGTTTCACAAAGATGGGAGAGGTTTCCAGCAGCATAAAGAGCAGCACAATGAGATTGCTCATCCACCACATGGCAGAGTCGTTATCTTTGAGGCGCTCAAGTGCCTGGATTTTGGCAGGGAAACCGACGCCGTATTTGCGGGCTTTATCCAGAGCTGCAGGCAGTTCCTGTTCGCGCAGAATCATCTGGGCTTCTTTCTGCTCCAGTAATTCGGTACGCTGTGCAGATAACATCGCGAGTTCTTCACCCATACTTTTAGAAAACTCTTCTCTGGCATTCTTCCGCTGCCTGTCGAGCTTGACCATCTCCGATTCAGCTACAGACAATTCTTTTTTGATGGATTGATTGATCAGGTAGAGTCGGTTGTTGGTCTGCTGATGTTCTTTCGGGAAATCCCAGCCCACAGCCTTGCGGTTCCCGTTATCATCAGTTTCATATCTCCGGGTAGCATATCTGCTCCACAGATCCCTTCTTTTGGCCTCATTGGCTCTGATTCGCGGCAGATAGGCTCGGCTCAGACTGTCGTATTGATTTTTTGCCAGATCATATTCCCGATTCACTTCGCCATAGTCAAAGGTCGTGGGACGACCATCTTTTCGTTCTTTGAATTCCTGTCGCATGCTGTCCACCCGGGCCAAAGCCACATTGAGCGAATCAATCCCCAGCTTGTGATCCAGCTTGCGCTCAGTATCTTTTTCCAAATCAGCCACATAGGCAAATAGCTCAGAGTTGATCTGGTTGTCGAACAGGTGAACTTCGATCGGCTTGGTGATCACGATAGAGATCACGACGGCCAGCAACAATCGGGGAAGTGCAAGCCCGAATTCGTGCCAAAATCTCCCTTCTTTCCGAATCGAGGAAACGATGTAACGGTCGAGATTGAAAATGAGTGCTCCCCACATCAACCCGGCTCCCAATGCAATCAGGGGCGAATCAACCAGGGTAAAGACGGCAAATGTGCCTGAAATGACCGCCAAACAGCCAGTCAGGAAGATGGTTGCCCCAATCCCCACATATTTGGCGTGTTCAGATGGGCACACCTCCAGAATCTTGGTGTAGGCGCCGGCACAGGCAAAAAAGAACCGCTTCAGAGCACTGGGTTTTTCGGGTACTTCCTGGTAGGAAGGGTCGAAGTAAGGTTCGTATGCATCCATGATGATAGTAAATCGGGACGGTTGGAATTTAGGCGTTGGAAGAAAATTTTCTCGTGAACAGGGATTTCAGGCCTTTTTTAACTGCTGATGCGACGGAGCCTCGTTTCAGGAGATCTTCCGGGCTTTTCCCCGCCAGCTCATCTGGCAAAGACCGGGCCGACCTGAGGGCGTTGGTCTGCTTTCTGAGCATTTTCTCGTGGGACTTGATGGAAGAATGGATGTCGCGAAACAGGTCATTCTCATTGAAGTCTTCGATCGGAAGCGGAAATCGCGACACCGTCAAGCTGGCGGTTACGACACCGCTGTAGCCGGTGGCTTTGAGGTTGAACTCAGTGAAGGCCTTCCGAGGGCGGAAAGTTGCCCTACCGGTTGTAGCTACTTCCCCAATATTCGGTTCAATCTCAACCCGGTAAGCATATTTCACATCCCATCGGATATAAATGGATTCTCCTTCTGTAGAAATCGGCTTAGGAGAAGCAAACTCAGTCACGACAGGTTGGGGTAAGGGCACGAAGACCGTTTCATCCACTTCTCCGGCTGAATTGGCTGCAAGCAGTCGGTAGGTTGTGCTACGATCCGGAAACACCTCCACCTGCGTCTGTCCGCTCACATCCAGGCCCTCAGGCATCAGGGTGAGGGTATCGGCATTCTCTGCTTCCCAATGAAGCACCAGCGGTTCCCCAGGCTCCACATGGTCCTGCAAAGCTGTGAACAAGCCGATTTCCGGTCGTGGAAGGGTCAAAAACACTTTGGCCCGTGCTTCCCCACTGGCATTCTTCACCCGAAGTTCATACATCCCGGGCTTTTTGAGTCTGGCCTCACAAAATGACAAGCCACTCACCTCCCCTACTTCGGGCTCAATGGTGACGATTTCGGCATTTGTGGCCTCCCATGAAAAAATGACCGGGTAGTTCAGATCAATCTCTCGTTGATCGGATTCAAAACGAAAGATATCCGGGGCGGGCAAAGAAACGGACACTTCCCGTGTCACCTCTCCAGCCTCACTGCGAGCCACAAGCACGTAGGTTGTACTCTGCATTGGATAGACGTCTTCCTGCCCGGACAGCGGAAGGGCCTCCTCTGCATGACGGAACCAGACCGCATCTGCATGTTCCACTTCCCATGATAGCCGGATAGGCTTCCCCAACGTGACAATCTCACTGTCGGCACCAAAATCATGGATCACCGGCAGATAAACGCCACATGCCAGACAGGATAAACTCCCCTCAGGCCAGACCGAATCACAGGCAGCGCATCGGGCCACCTTCGGATCTGGCGAAGAAGCCGTGTGAATAGCCTCTTTTTTCGGAATACGGACGGATGGAGATGATGTAGGCTGGGTTTTATGTTTCATGCGGCCAGGGAAGATGAATAGGCTATCTCAAGATATCAGGAAAATCCTTTGAAAATATCTGAAGTCTGTTTCATCTTCATGGGCTATTGGGCCAACGGTCACAAATTATGCATGAATGAAAAGAAAGGATTCCGTTTGATAAAATGCGCAGAAATTCTCTCCTGAAAGACAGGGCAAATGATTGCCTTGGTCAACTTCCAATCCTGTTCATTTGAGGAATTCGAAAATGGTCTGAAAGCCTACCCAGATTCGGCGCCCTGACTTGGGTACCTTTTTCGAGAAACCCGTTTCAAAGGCGAAGCTCTGCATTGTGTGACTGAAGCAAGTCCAGGTATTCATGCACCTCAAACTCGCCTGAATTGAAGCGCTTATCCCGAAGGCTGGCATGCTCCTGGCTGAACACAGATCTGACAAATCGTCTGATCGCCTCCTCCGAATCAAGAATGATCCCCGGTACCGGCACGCTGTTGCCGTCTTCATCCTTTGCCACCATGGTGAAGTAGGAAGAGTTACAGTGCTTCACTTTTCCCGTCTGGATGTTTTCCGCTTCTACCCTCAGCCCCACGACCATGGAGGTTCTGCCGGTGTAATTAACCGAAGCTCTAAGGGTGACCAGTTCTCCCACTTCGATGGGGGTGAGGAAATCCACTTTGTTAACAGAGGCTGTGACGCAGTAATAGCCAGAATGTTTGGATGCACAGGCAAACGCGATCTGGTCCATGAGGTTGAGGATGAAACCACCGTGGATTTTGCCACTAAAATTGGAATAGGACGGCAACATGAGCTGCGTCATCGTGACCTGAGACTCCTGAATGGCTTTAAACGTCATATGAGGTGTTTATTGCACGGGTTGCTGGATGAATCCTGCTTCTCTCACGCCTGATCCGGTTCGGTCGCTCAGCGCATCCCCCAATTCGGCACGTGCCTCTTCTGCGAGATTCAGGATTGTATCGACGACAGCCTTGTGCTGAGCCATGACATTGGTGGTTTCTCCGAAATCCCGGCTCAGATTGTAGAGTTCCATGGTTTCGAGCGCATTCTGATCATAATCAACCGGAAGGCCACCAGTGCCGCCGGGCCTTCCGTTCAGGCTTCGGTAGTTATGTGGAAAATACAGCTTCCAGTCACAGTAGCGAATGGCATGAAGCTCATTGGTTTTGTAGTAAAAGTAGTAAGCAGGCTGCGGGCTTTGGTCTGTCATTCCCGTTAATAATGGCCAGGCATCTTTTCCGTCTATTGTCTGGTTGGGAAATTCGCTTTGGGTCAATTTGGCAATTGTGGGCATCAGATCAATGGCCATCATCGGTGGTTGAATTACCTTTCCGGCAGGAATTTTCCCGACAAATTGAGCAACAAATGGCTCCCTGTGGCCCCCTTCCCAAGCGGTGCCTTTGCCCTCTCTGAAAGGCTCCGCACTTCCGGCATGCTCTCCATAACTCAGCCACGGACCATTATCTGAGGTGAAGATGACCAGGGTATTCTGCTCTAGTCCATACTTCGCCAAAGCACCCAGGATTTCGCCTACCGACCAATCAATTTCCATGATCACATCACCATACAGCCCACGGGCTGATTTTCCTCGAAATTTATCTGAGACAAACAATGGCACATGAGGCTGTGGATGAGCCACGTAAAGAAAAAATGGATCTTCCTTGTGCCGCCCGATAAAATCCACGCTTCGCTCCGTGATCTGGGTGGTGAGCATGGTTTGGTCATCAAGCGTGTCGATGATGGTCTCATTCTCGAACAAAGGTAAAGGGTCGAAATCAAACACCGGTCCCTGCTGCGGATGATGCGGCCACATGTCGTTGGAATAGGGAATCCCGAAATACTCATCAAATCCCTGCCTGGTCGGTAGGAATTCGGGCTGATCTCCAAGATGCCACTTGCCATATACTGCTGTGTGGTAGCCTCTCCGCTTCAACATATCGGCCATCGTCACCTCATCCGGGTGAAGGCCCCGGGCGCTGTTTGGCATAAGCGCCCCATGAATGCCCAGTCGGTTGGGGTAGCAGCCGGTGAGCAACGCCGCACGCGAGGCCGAGCACACCGCCTGTGCCGCATAGAAACTGGTGAGCCTCACTCCCCTCGCGGCCATTCGGTCCAGATTGGGGGTGAGAATATCTGGAGAGCCGAAACAACCCACATCTTCGTATCCCTGATCATCTGTGAAAATGATCACAATATTGGGAAGACGGGAAGAAAATCGTTGGTCCGAATGGCAGGAAAACAGACAAAAAAGTGTGGAAAAGAAAAAAGCCTGAAAGCGCATGATGACGAATTTTGGAATAGAAACTTACGCAGGATTGCCCCAGACAAACAACAAGATCCCCCACCGAAACTGGTCGATGGGGGATCTTTTTACATTGTCTGGATAACCAGACCCAACCAGGCGGGATCAATCCTCGTCCAGAATCATCTCTACTCTGGCCAGGAGATCTTCCAGGTGGTATTCAGTCATGCTATCAGGCGCACGTTTGGCAGCCTTTTCGATTTGATCGCGAAGCATATTGACTTCGGCTCTGGCCACTGCACGAATATCCGACAGGGCTACAGTCACATCCGAGCGACTGATGAAACGACGGAACTCTGCCGGAATCTCATCCTGCTCTTCGGTGAGAAGGTACTGAAGCCTGGCCAGATGCGCCCGCTGCAGCGTGCGTCGGTAGGTATCGATCGATTCGCCGGACTGCAGTTCTGACCAGATACCCTCGCGAAGATCGTTGAACAAATCAACCAGCGTGTAGGTGCTGCTCCCATGCATGGCTTCGGCCTCAATCAGGCGAACCAGCCGCGACGGGTCCAGCATGTTATTCAGCGTATTAGTTTGATATCCGCTGAGCCTTTCCAGCATCCCGTCAGATTCAAACCTGCGCAGGATATCCTCGCGAATCACCCAGGTTGGCGTTGCAAACAGCTGCTTATTGAGAAACGCAACCGCCTCTTTCTGGCGTTGCCGAGGCACATATTCGTACACCACTCCGTCCTGATCCGAAGTCTTATAATTTTCATAAACGCCTCCGACGTTGGCCCGGACATGCCCCATGTAGCGGTTCCACTGAGAGAGTACCTGTCCGTAGAGTTCCTCCAGGTCGTCGTAATCTTCTCCTTCGGTGGTGGTCCATTCCATGAGGTGATTCATGATCCGCTGGAGATTCATGATTCCGTATTCACTGGCGCGAACGGAATTGTCCCCCAGATCTTCGGTCTGGGAGGATGGGTCCAGGGGATTCCCGCGCTGCCGGCCAAAGCGATAGAGCTTGTCGCTTTCGTGAGAGCGTATCCAGGCATTGAGGGTTTCTTTTTCTTCTTCAGAGGTAGAAGCCCCCGGAATCGGCTTGTAGCCCCACTCGATCGACCATTTGTCATACACCCCGATGCCGGGAAACAGATTGACGTCGCCATCCTCTGGCTGAGCCACGTAATTAAAACGGGCGTAATCCATGATGGAGGGAGCTACATTCATTCGCTGGGTGAAGGAAGCCGAGCGGAGTGAATCCACCGGATAGGCAGCGCTGGACCCCATATTGTGGGGCAACCCGAGGGTGTGGCCTACCTCGTGGGCAGCCACAAAGCGGATCAGCTCCCCCATGAGCTCTGTCTCGAATTTGATGCCCTGTGCATCAGTATTCACTGCTGCGGTCTGAACAAAGAACCAGTTACGGAGCAGATTCATCACATTGTGATACCACAGAATGTCGGACTCCAGAATTTCGCCAGTACGGGGATCGTGGACATGCGGCCCCTGGGCATTCTGGATGGGTGTGGTGATGTACCGGATCACAGAATAGCGCACATCTTCCGGGCTCCAGTCGGGATCTTCTTCTGGTGAAGGCGGATCCATGGCGATGATAGCGTTTTTGAATCCCGCAGCTTCAAAGGCCGGCTGCCAGTCTTCAATGCCTTTTTTCAGATATGGGCGCCATTCTTCAGGCGTGGCCGGATCCACATAATACACAATTGGCTTTTTCGGCTCCACCAACTCTCCCCGGGCAAATGCCTCCGGGTCTGATGGTTCCAGTCTCCAGCGGGTAATGTATTCTACCTGGGCAGCTTTCTGATCTTCTACGCCATCTCCATAGTCATATTGTCTGATGGAAAAGTAACCGACACGATTATCGGCCAGGCGAGGCATCATGGGGTTTTCAGGTAGGAGAATGAAAGACTGGTTCATTTCCACCGAAAGCACATCTACCGGAGAACGGGAAGGAAGCTCAGAAGCATTGTAGGTAAGTACATGGCGGATATTGACATTTTCTGGGAATGCCTGGGTGTTGGAGATGAAGGATCGACCCTTATCGAGTCCTTTGACAGAAAAGCGCTTACGCTGACCTTCATTCAGCGCTCCGATCATGGGCACATCTGTCCTGAAAAGGTCGTCCACTTCAATAAGAACACCCGTTGTATCTTCATTTAACGCTTTGATGGGAAACATCATCACCACCGGCTCGAAGTTATTGTTACGCACCGACTGGTAAATGGGCTCTTCCATCGTTGCAACATTCTGATAGGAAACAGAACGAAGCAGAATGGAATTGTCATGTCGCTGCCAGCGAATCACCTGTTGGGGGCGAGACTTCATTCCAGCACCACCAAAGGTGAGACCATCCACCGTACCAGACATCCGGCTGACCACCAGAATTTCTTTTTCGAACAAATCTTCGGATAGCTCGAAGTAATACTTTCCTTTAGATTTATGAATGGTGAAAAGACCTTCCTGGGTCTGAGCCTCCTCATCCACAATCGATGAATATGGTGGAATGGAGTCAGGATTACTTCCCCCGTTGCCTCCGCGTGCCCCTCTTGATTGAGCCAGCGAATCGGGCATCAGGCCCAAGATTCCCAA
>CAZLKP010000116.1:0-11535 GCA_964560095.1 uncultured Bacteroidia bacterium | reverse complement strand
GAGCGAGTCCCCATCAGGATCGAAAGCACCTTGATTAAATGTATATGTCTGCCCTGAGCAGATGTAAGGAATTGGTGGGACCGTAAAAACCGGAGAATTATTACAAGGGGTCGTAGCTGTGTTAATCTGAACCGACCCTACATACAAACTATTGGTGCCACCATTTGTGAGAGAAGTAATGACATTGTTTCGGCAGCATTCATCAAACTCCAGGGTGTACACGCCGCAGTTGGTATTACAAAAGTCATAATCTCTGTAATAGGTAAATCCTATAACACCATTCACCTGTCCGTTCTGGTTACCATTACAGCTCGTCGTAATGGTTGGGCAGACCGGGGTCACATCCTGTAGGGATGAGGTATCCAGCACCCAACCACCTACCGGAACGGGATCATTACAGATCTGCCCGGGCTGCGGATTGCCGAAAATATCGAATGCCGCAGTGGAGGGTGGAGGAGGTGGATTCACACCAGGTGCACCGACAGGCAAATAAATTTGGGTTAATGCACCAGCACAGTCCCAATATCTCGTGACATAAATCCTGTAGGTACAGGTGCCTGTACATTCATAGGTAATGTCAATTCCCATGTAGTGGGTTCCATACATGGGTAGTGTGCCGAGAATCCCGAGGATAAACAACAGAATTCTGGAGTATACGCTACTGAATTTCATCTTTCGTGTAGATTTCTCTCATTGATTTGCAAGGCGTTACAATGAGTCTTTCAAAAGTAGAGAAAAATCGTTGGCAATAAAAACCTTACATGAGCGTTTGTCGCTCATGTAAAGGAGCGCAAAACAAGATCTCTCGACAAAACATTACACGAGCAAAAAATACACTCTATTCCGAAAGGGGAAACTAAGTCGCGCATAAAAAAACATAAAAGCGGCACAAGTAACACGATACCTCCTGCAGGTATACAGAATCTGCCTGCAATCAAGAGCTGATTCATCTGCTTTTCCTTCTCCCAGGATCAGAGACATCTGGTAATGACGTGTAAGGCCAGCTCCCAGCCAATCAAAATCTTACCCTTGCAAAGGTAGGTTTTCTCTTTTTGACTACAGGCTTCCAACAACAGGTTTTCCGGCCATTCACCTACCGGTTTGAGCTGCCAATCGGGCAATCCGGCTCAATCGTGATAATACGGTCCGCAGAAATAGTCAATCTTGGTTTTTTTTTCTTACTTTCGCTTGTAACATTAGGATCAGTGTCAGGAATGTATTCAGGGAAAACCGGCAACTCTGCCAAAGAGCGCAGCAGGACATACCCTCATTTCTGTCGGGTTTGACTCACGAGAATGCTGCAGATTATCATCAGGCCAGCCTTCCATTATGCTGAAAGTCTTTCCAAACGAATGCCTCAACGTCTTAGGATCATGAAACGATTGCTCTACCGTCTATTGACGATGGCTCTTGTGGGCCTTACCTTTCCAGACAGCGCCCAGGCTACACATAACATGGGGATTGATATTTTTTATCAATGTATTGGCCCCTGTTCCTACAGGATCTATCATAGATCCTATTACGACTGTGATGGAGCGGCCACCCAGACTTACATCCCGATTTCGCCGTTCAACACCCCTACTACTGGTTTTGCTGGGTTAAATTCTTTGAATTTTACCGGTGACGGAGTCGGATGTACGCAACCTACGCCCATTTCTGCCTGGCAGTTTGAATCCTGGGAAGAAGTAACCCCTCTTTGTCCTCAGGCGAAAAATCCACCCCCAGGTCAGTCTTCTGCCACTGCCTGCGATGGCACCAACCCCAATCCACCGATCAATGGGGTGGGTGAATTGGTGTATTACCGCGATTACAATTTCTGTAACGTCAGCTGTACCAGGTACAAGATTACCTGGAGCAACTGTTGCCGGAACTCAACCATTGACTCCGGTGCTGCAGACGAAGGAATTTTTTCAGACTCCACATTCATTGACCTCAGCATTCAGCCCTGTAACTCATCCCCTAGGTTCGAAGATGTTCAGGGAAATCCCATCCCACCAATTGCCTATATCTGTGCCGGGCAGCCCTTTACATTCAATCAAGGGGCCTTTGACCCAGACGGTGATTCTCTATCCTACGAACTGGGTCCATGTTACCGGGGACAAAACACCCAGGTGACCTATAATGCAGGTTATTCCCCCGGCCAGCCCCTCGGTCCTTCATGGGATGTGCAGATGAACCCCATCACGGGTGATATTACCTTTACGCCCAATCCAACTGGAAACGAGGTCACTGCGGTGATGTGTATCAAAGTTATTGAGTGGCGAAACGGACAGCGGATCGGACAGATTACCCGGGACATGCAGATTACTGCAATCCCAGGTTGTACCTCCCCCAACCCGACAACAGGCGGGATTCAGAATGTCGTAATCGGGCCGGACCAAGTTCCGGCCAATCCATTATCCTTTAACGAGGTAAGAACCTGTCCGGGCACGGAAATCTGCTTTGAGATTCCATCTATCTCTCAGGATACATCTTATGACTACACGCTTTCCTGGAATCAGGCGATACCGGGAGCCAGCTTTACGGATGCCAATAACCCGACCATCACCAACTCGATTGTTGGAAAGGAGCCTGTTGCCCGATTCTGCTGGACTCCGACAGCGCTAGATATAGGAGCAAATTTCTTTGTCGTCTCGCTAAAAGACGACGCCTGCCCGGTGCCTGGCTTTAATCAGTTTACAATCATTGTGTACGTGGAAGATGTACTGGAAAGCTCCGATGCATTGGCTGTACCGGTGGGCTGTAATGAAATACAATTGACGGCTCTGCCCAATTCGACCATTCCCAGCCAATACAACAACATTTTCCCCGTAACAAGTTGGTCAGGAAACGGAAACCTGAATCTGAATCCTAATAACCAGGATTCCACTTTCTCCCATCTGTATCCGGCTCCCAATTCGTACTTTTACACGCTTGCTCTCGAAGACACCTTTGGCTGCGCAACGACCATTCCGGGAGTTGCTGTCCTCACAACCGGGGTAACTGCCAATGCAGGCTCAGACCTGACGCTTTGCTCTAACTACAATTCCGTTTTGGGAGTTCCTGCATTCCCTGGGCAATCCTACAACTGGACACCAGGACTGGCCCTAGACGATTCGACCAAAGCGCAACCATTATTTACCTTCCCCAATAACGGCCTGGTCCAGAGTACCATTAACTATGTTGTGGAAGTAACTGACGGAATTTGTACAACCTTTGATTATGTGACGGTCAATGTGAATCCAACACTTCAAACCAGTGTATTCCCCAACAACCCCACGATCTGTAGTGGGGACCAGATCACCCTCACAGCTCAGGGAAATCTGGCAGGTGGAAATACCTACCTGTGGAGTAGCGGTGCCACAACCAATACCATCACTGTCACACCTACCCAGACCACCACGTACTCCGTGGTGACCTACAACGGTGGTTGCGCCAGTGATGTAGAACTCGTCACCGTCAATGTTCAGGAAGGACCCAAGGCACAAATTGCCGGAGACCTGACGCTTTGTCCCGGTGATGCAACTACCCTAACGGGTGCGGGTGCAGTTTCTTATCAATGGAATGGAGGATTTTCGGGTAATACCATCACTATCCCGAGTGTTAATCAGGCGACACCAGTGTATGTTGTCGGATTTGATGCAAATGGATGTGCCGGAGATACCACCTTTGCTACGATTGCCCTGAACGCCAAACCCGTGGCCACCTACACGGCCCCGGCCGTGTGTGAAGGAGCGCCGGTAACGTTCAGCAGCCAATCCAGCATTGGAAACGGCAGCATTGTCCGATGGGAGTGGGATTTCGGTGACGGAGGAACTTCCCTTCAAACCAATCCCCAATACACCTTCGGCGCACCGACCAGCTACAATGTAGAGCTTGTCGTCACATCCGATAAGGGTTGTAAGGATACGTTGGTCCAGAATGTTACTGTGAGACCTGTACCACAAGCCAACTTCACCTATACCTCCCCCTGCGAAGGAGCTCCGAGCACATTTTCTGATGCCAGCTCCATTGCTTTGGGAGGAACCATCGTAGGCCATACATGGTCATTCAAAGACGGCACAGGCACAATGGCCTCAGGCCCCTCAACCACTCATACATTCCCCGGATACGGTTTCTACAACGTTCGTCTGGACGTATCCTCCGATTTCGGCTGTACCGATTCCTTTGTGCAAACGGTATTCGTCAATCCAAATCCCATTGCAGACTTCGAAATCGTAAACGCCTGTGAAGACAGTGTGGTGCTGGTATCCACGGCTTCTACCGTTCCGGGCGTATTTGATCTGATCACTGAACACAACTGGAATTTTGGAGATCCCAGCAGTCCCAACAATACAGCCACAGGCTTCCGGCCATCTCACGTGTATGTGAATCCGGCAACTTACGTCGTGACCCTTGAAGTGACGACCGATAAAGGGTGCACGGATGTCATTCAGAAGTCAGTGAAAGTTTATCCAGATCCGGTGGCAGATTTTGTTGCGGACCTTCGTTGTGAAAATGAGCAAACCGTCTTTACCCAAACCACGACAACCGACCCAGAGTCGCCAATCGAATATTCCTGGTGGGATTTTGGAAATGGAAGATCCGGACCGAGAGAAAGCGGGATCACAAAATATGGACCGACTACCGGTCCGGGCACCTACGATGTAACACTCGCTGTGAGAACAACCCAAGGCTGTGTTGACACCGTGGTGAAGCCAGTGATCATTCATCCAGCACCCAGTGCATTCTTTAATGTAAAGGATGTGTGCCTCAACGATTCTTCTGTATTCAATCAGCGTGTGCGCCTGGAATACGGTGACGTGATCGATTACAGTTGGAACTTCGGAGACGGTATCGGTATAGGCAATGGAGATACCGTAAGTTACACCTTTCGTGAGCCGGGCGTTTATACCGCCTCCCTTACAGCTGTGACTGATTCTGGCTGTGTCGATACCAGAACCGTCGAACACGAGGTATATGAGCTACCGACCATCCTTTCTTTCCTTGATGATACGACCTGTTTTGGTTCAGGAGCTGTGCTGAGGGTGACCTCCTCTGCCGTCAACACCATGAACTGGTACTACACAGCATCCGATCCAGAGCCGTTTCACAGAGGATTCTCCTATGCCACCCCTCCCGTGGTATTCCCTGTCACGTACTATGTTGAGCCGGAGTCACCGGAAGGTTGTGTGAACAACCGCATTCCCGTTACATCCTTTGTCTTCCCGGATGAAGAACTCACACTGGTTTCCGCCACAGATGTCGTGGAAATGCCCTTTGCCGTTGTTGATTTCAGCACGAACTCAACCATTGGTATTACTGACTGGGCCTGGAACTTTGGCGACGGCAACCGGTCAGATGTGTCTGACCCGTCTCATGAGTATCAGTTCCCCGGCATCTATGAGGTGCGTGTAACCACCACTGATGTGAATGGATGTGAGATGACAGACACCAAAGTGATTGAGGTGAAAAAGTTGGTGGGCGTGACTCTGCCTTCAGCTTTCTCCCCCAACGATGACGGCTTCAATGATACTTACCGGATCGGCTACACCCAGATTGCCACGTTCAACATCCAGGTTTTCAACCGATGGGGACAGATGGTTTTTGAATCAGACAGCCCTGACTTTGAATGGAACGGCATCGATATGGACGGCAGCCCGGTTCAGGAAGGGGTATATGTCTATGTTGTAAAAGCCACCGATCTGGACGGCCAGGAAATCACGGAGAGCAGAACCATTACTCTGCTCCGGTAAGGCACTGCTGGCTACTATAAAAAACCAGGTGATTCATTCGGATCACCTGGTTTTTTATGGGTTCAGGACCAAGACTGCCCGGATCATACTTCCTTTCGGAGGCGGGCCACGGGTACGCCCAGTTGTTCCCGGTATTTGGCTACTGTACGCCGTGCGATGTTATAACCTTTTTCTTTGAGCAGCACGGCGATTTTATCGTCAGATAACGGACGCCGCTTGGTTTCTCCAGAAATGATATCTTCGAGAGCCTTTTTGACTTCTCTGTTGGAAACAAACCCATCTGCTGTTTCGATTCCTTCGGTGAAGAAAAACTTGAGCGGATAAATCCCGAATTCTGTCTGCACATATTTGCTGTTAGCCACTCGACTCACCGTGGATATATCCATATTGATTTCTTCGGCAATGTCTTTAAGGATCATGGGCCTGAGCTTTCTTTCCTCCCCTCCTGAGAGGAAAAAGGCTTCCTGCTTATCAGCAATGGCCTGCATCGTATTGAGTAGGGTGAACTGCCGCTGCTGGATGGCATCAATAAACCACTGCGCCGCCTCAATACGCTGCTTCACAAAGTCCAGGGTTTCCTTCACTGCTGGGGTCCGAGTCTTTTTCTCCGTTCCCTTATAGTCCTGATACATGTTGAGGTAGTTGCGAGAAACCTTCAGATCAGGAGCATTCCGGTTGTTGAGCCGAATATGAATTTGACCATTCTCTGTCGTCAGGATAAAGTCAGGAATGATGTATTCGTGCTTGATTACTGTCTGCGAATCTCCAGGCTTGGGATTGAGGCGGGTAATGAGGTGATAAGCATTTTTGAGCATCTCATCCGACACCCCCAGCCTGACACGCAGCTTCGAAAAGTGTTTTTTGGTAAACTCATCGAAATACCGATCAAGGATTTTGATGGCTACCTCCACTTCTTCAGTCTTTTCTTTTCGCATCAATTGAAGGAGAAGGCATTCCTGAAGAAAGCGCGCCCCAACGCCGGGAGGATCAAAGCCCTGAATCATTTTGAGGACTGCCTCCACCTCTTCGTAGGTTGTCTGGACATTTTGGCGAAAAGCCATGTAATTGACAATGGCTTTGATCGGGTCCATGCTACCCCGGGCCCGGAGGTATCCATCTTCATCAATGTTGCCGATGATGTGTTCTCCGATCAGTTTTTCGTGGTCAGAGAGGCTAAGCAAAGACAACTGCTCATCCAGCTGGTCATAAAGGGAGGCCATCTGCACGATGGGCGATTCGTAGTCATCCTCATCACTATCCCCTCCGCTGGGCAGGTGAGTGCGGTAATCAAAGCCATCGCTCGCCAGCATATCATCAATATTGAGATCGCTGGCCGATTCTTCGTAGGGATCGCTTAATTCTTCGTCTTTTTTATCCAGATCCTCATATTCATCATTGCTGCTTTCGGCGTACGACATTTGGGGGTCCTCAAGAGCCGGATTTTTCTCCAGCTCCTCCTTGATTCGTTGTTCCAGAGAAGCAGTAGGAACCTGCAACAGTTTGATAAACTGAATCTGCTGCGGGCTTATTTTCTGCAGCAACTTCAGCTGCTGATTCTGCTTGAGCATATGTGCCAGGGATTAGCTCGTGTAGTTGATCATAGAAGTATTGACAAGAGCTCCGATTGAACGCTCTGTAGCACGGGAGCAGGACAACGGGTATATCAGGTCAAATACCAGAATCAGAGCAAGAGGATTTAAGCAAATGAAATAAAAATTAGTCAATTCCATCACAAAAACAATGGCCCTGCTCTCCGACAAGAACACCAAATTCAAGGAATACACACATAAAAAACTGATTATCAATAATATATGTTCGTGGATAATTTTCTAAAAATTTCCCCTCATAAATTGTGCCAACCATCTTAAGGACAGACACGGAAATACATGAAAACGTCCTCAAAAGCAGACGGTTATGACTGGCGTTTGTCTAGCAAATCAATCAATCCTTCTGCATCCTGCGGCTGAATTCTGCCGGCAAGCAGAAGCCTCAATTCTCTTCGCTGCAAGGCACTTTCATACAGGGCCTTTTCTCCATCCGTTTCCGGAATCACGGGGTGAACGGGAATGGGCCTTCCTGACTGGTCCACAGCCACGAAGGTGTAATAGGCCGTATTGCTTTCCTTCCTGACACCTGTCTGGAGGTTTTCGAACATCACATCAATGCGGATTTCCAGAGAAGAATTGAAGCAACGGGTGACCTTGGCTTCCAGGATTACCACAGACCCCAACGGAATGGATTCTTTGAATTCCACGAAATCCACTGAAACGGTTACAACCGTGCGCCGGGTTGCCCGCTGCGCTGCGATCGCCGAAATGATATCCATCCAATGCAGGAGTTTGCCTCCCATCAGATTGCCCAGGGTATTGGTATCATTGGGCAGGACAAGTTCTGTTTTGAGGGTATAGGTTTCTGAAGCTGAAATTCCTTTCATTAGCTGACAGGCAGATATGGGTGAATGAGTAGCAAGGAACAAAAAAAGAAACAGCCGGACCACGAATCATGGCCCTTTCCCTAAAAGACGGCGTGCTGACGGTCGGTTCCGATCAGGGTTTTTGTATCTTTCCCATATTGATTATCTCACACTGCGAGTTTCCGTTTCCATGAAAGTATATCACGATCTCCTTCAATTCGTTCTTGATCACGGCACAGACCGGGGCGACCGCACCGGCACAGGCACCCGAAGCGTATTTGGATACCAGATGCGCTTCGATTTGCAGGAGGGCTTTCCCCTTGTGACGACCAAAAAGGTTCATACCAAATCTGTGATCCACGAATTGCTGTGGTTTCTCAAAGGGGATTCAAACGTGAAGTATTTGCAGGAAAACGGTGTGCGGATCTGGAATGAATGGGCTGATGAAAATGGCGAGCTCGGGCCTGTATATGGCGTGCAATGGCGTTCCTGGCCCACAGCCGATGGCAGGCACGTTGACCAGATCCAACAGGTCATTGACAGCATTCAGAACAATCCGGATTCCCGGCGTCACATTGTCAATGCCTGGAATGTGGGAGAAATCAGCCACATGGCTCTTCCCCCCTGCCATATGATGTTTCAGTTCTATGTGGCAAACGGCAAGCTCTCCTGCCAGTTGTATCAGCGTAGTGCAGATTTGTTTCTCGGTGTCCCGTTCAACATCGCTTCCTATGCGCTGCTCACAATAATGATCGCCCAGGTCACGGGACTGAAGCCGGGCGACTTTGTACACACCTTCGGGGATGCTCATATTTACCACAACCACTTTGAGCAAGTCAAACTTCAACTGTCGCGCGAAGAACGCCCATTGCCTGTCATGAAGCTGAACCCTTCCGTGACCAGCCTTCTTGACTTTACCTTCGATGATTTTGAGCTAGTGGGGTATGATCCTCACCCAACGATCAAGGCTCCCATTGCCGTGTAGGCGCCTCCTGTGAGAGCCGGTCAATCCGCTTGACTCCCGTTCAGGCTGCAAATCTGTCCAGTATCCTTCCCGTTCTTTTTCCGGGATCATTTTTGGTCCATTTTTCGCACTCCCCCTGATATCTGCCAACAGGCAAGCACCGGATTCATGCGCGAGATTCTCAAAAAGGTCAGAAAACTGGAGATCAAGATCCGAAAGGTGGTTGATAGTACCTTCGCGGGCGAATACCAGTCGGCCTTTAAGGGACAAGGACTGGAATTTGACGAGGTGCGTCCGTATCAGTACGGCGATGATATCCGGATGATCGACTGGAATGTGACAGCGAAGACGGGGCAACTATTTGTGAAGTTGTTCCGCGAAGAACGCGAGCAAACCCTGTTTGTGCTGTTTGACGTGAGTGGATCCGGCGACTTTGGACCTGCTGAAGAAAACAAGCGACTTATCGGGATGGAGATCGCTTCCATTCTGGCCTTCTCTTCATTGAAAAATAATGACAAGTTTGGCCTGGCAACCTTTTCGGACCGTATTGAGCGATACTACAAGCCCAACAAGGGTCGGAAGCACATCCTGAAAATCGTTTCCGGGGTGCTTACCCACGTGAACAAAAGTGAGCGAACAGACATCCAGCGAGCGCTTGATTTTGCCAATCACACCATGAAGCGCCGGTCGATTCTGATCATCATTTCGGATTTTCTGGATGAGGAATATGAAACTTTGCTATCCCAGATTGCCCGCCGACACGAAGTGATTCTGATTCGACTATTTCATCCCAATGAAGTCTTTTCGATGGGAACCGGCACCATTCCCGTCCTGGATATTGAAACCCGTCACCAGCGCTGGCTCAATGCCGGCAACAGTCGCTACCGCAAGCAACTCAAGGCCAGTTTCTCTGAAATAGAAACCCGATTACGCAACTTTTCCCGGCGAAACCGGATCGACTATGTCAGCATCAATACCCGGGAAGATTATATTCCGGCTTTGGAGCATTTTTTCAAAAACAGAATCCGTCAGCGAAACAACAGATAATGCCATGACTTGCCGCGGATCCATGTTCCTCATTCTGATATGGCTGTCAGTAGGACTGATGGGCCAGAGTCGCAGCATTGAGGCCAGCCTCGCCCTGGACACAGATACCATCGCCTTGGGACGCCCCATCACAGTGACCCTTTCGATCCGGCACCCAGCGGATGTGATGATTGAGTTTCCGACATCCCGGGACTTCAGTCCGTTTGAACTGGTGAAATCCGTTTCGGAGCCTACCCGGACCGAAGGCAAAGAATCCTGGGACGTGGTACATTACGAAATCCGCACTTTTTCACTTGCACCCAAACAAGTCCTCAACCTGCCATACGCCTGGTACGGAGCCAGGGATACCGGCCGGGCCAGCCTCCTGGCAGATTCTCTGGAGCTACGAGGGCGAATTCCCGAACTCAGTGACTCGCTCTCCTATCGAAGTAGCACAGATCTGCTGCCGATCAGTGATCCGCCCAATTACCTGCGGCTCATGCTGGTAAGCCTGTTTGGCTTGCTAATTCTTTTCGGCATAGCTTTTTTCCTGCGAAGGCCTATCCGAAGATACTGGAAACTCCGCAACCTCAATCGAAACTGGGATCGCACCCAAAAAGGTCTGGAACGACTGTCAAAAGAACCCAATCAGGAAATTCAGCTGGAAAGCATCAACCGGCTTTGGCGCACCTATCTAGATCCGTACCAAAAACACCAGCTCGGTGCCATGACAACCACAGAGCTGCGGGAGGGAATCCAGGCACTCACATATCTCCGAATGGAAGATCAACAGGCATTAATCAAGGCCGCAGACTTCAGAGACCGTGTGTCTTTTGCCGGCCAGCCCTTGAAAAAGCCTGAACTTCACTCTTTGATTCAATCCCTCGAAAAAATCATTGACAGGACATACGAATACCGGAAGGCCAGGATTCAAAAATCCAGATAGGCTTTCCGAAAGGCTTCGAGCTGAGCATCTGTTCCTATGATGAACAGTCGGTCTTCGCTTGTGATTTTTTCTCCGCGGATCAGCTCACCAATTGTTTCAAAACCAACTGTACTCATGGTGATCACAGTCATATACACCGAATCCACGATGCTATAGCCCTTGATCACCGAATAGCCAATAATGCCGACTACTAAGATAGCCATGAGGATGCCAAAAGGAAATAGTACGCGGTTGAGACTGGCCGACAACTGTACAGGAAATCACTTTTGAAGCTGTAAGACACAATCAGACCGCCATTTTTTATTGGCAAGTCTGAAGGAATGTACTACATTTGTTTTCCCAAACGGGGGATTAGCTCAGTTGGCTAGAGCACTTGACTGGCAGTCAAGAGGCCAGCGGTTCGAATCCGCTATCCTCCACCAAACAAAAGCTGCCGCTTCGACAATGGAGCGGCGGCTTTTTTTTTATTCCC
>CAZLKP010000115.1:9190-11584 GCA_964560095.1 uncultured Bacteroidia bacterium | reverse complement strand
GAAATGGGCTCTTGGGAATAAAGGTATAAAAGTATAGCGGTATAGAGGAAGTAAAGCGGGCATACCCCTGCGGAGTCGGCCAGAAGGGAAGCAGAGATGTTGACAATCAAATAGTTGGCTTGGGCCAAGGCTGGCAGAAAGGCCGAATAGCTGGGAGAGGAGAGAGCAGCAGCTGAATGAACCTCCATTAAATTCAGATTGGAGACTCAGGATTTTCTAGAAAAGTTTTACCTTTGCGAAAACAATCTACCTAAAATTGGGTAATAATTTTTGTAACAATTTGATAAATGAGCGGAACAATTCCGCGTTTTTTTCGGTTACCTATTTAGATTAAGTCTAAATAAACACAAGGGTACATATGGCAGAAGAAAAGGTCTTGCAAGAGCTCTCCGATGATGAAAAAATCATCCAAGAATTCACCCAAAAAAAATACGAGCATGGGTGGTCTACAGATATTGAATCTGACAAAGCCCCCAAAGGTCTCAATGAAGACATCATTCGTCTGATTTCCTTTAAGAAGGATGAGCCAGAATGGATGCTTGAATACCGCTTAAAGGCATTCCGTCATTGGAAAAAGATGAAGGAGCCAACCTGGGCGCATGTGGATTATCCGCAGATTGACTTTCAAAACATCCATTATTATTCCGCTCCAAAGCCTAAGAAAAAACTCAACAGTCTCGATGAAGTCGATCCCGAACTTCTCAAAACTTTTGAAAAGCTAAGGATTCCACTGACCGAGCAAAAAATGCTGGCGGGCGTTGCGGTAGATGCTGTCATCGATTCTGTATCTGTCAAAACTACCTACAAGGAGAAGCTGGCAGAACTGGGGATTATCTTCTGTTCTTTTTCAGAAGCCATCCAGGACCATCCAGAACTGGTGAAAAAGTACATGGGTTCAGTGATTCCTCATACAGATAACTATTTCGCCTCACTGAACGCAGCCGTATTCACTGACGGATCTTTTGTATACATCCCGAAGGGCGTGCGTTGCCCGATGGAGCTGTCCACCTATTTCCGGATCAATGAGATGGACACCGGGCAGTTTGAGCGAACGCTCGTTGTTGCAGAAGAAGGATCTTATGTGAGCTATCTGGAAGGGTGTACTGCCCCGATGCGTGACGAAAACCAGCTCCATGCCGCCGTAGTGGAACTTGTGGCCTTCGACAATGCTGAAATCAAGTATTCCACAGTTCAAAACTGGTATCCCGGCGATCCGGAAACCGGCAAAGGCGGTATTTACAACTTTGTGACCAAGCGTGGTCTTTGTGCTGGCCATAAATCCAAAATTTCCTGGACACAGGTTGAGACGGGATCTGCCATTACCTGGAAATACCCCAGTTGCATACTCAAAGGCGATTATTCAGAAGGAGAGTTTTACTCCGTCGCCGTGACAAATGGGAAGCAACAAGCTGACACAGGTACCAAGATGATTCACCAGGGAAAAAATACCCGTTCGCTTATTATCTCAAAAGGTATTTCTGCCGGGAAGAGCCAAAATAGCTACCGCGGACTCGTTCGTATCCAGAATGGAGCTAAGAACGCCAGGAACTTCTCCCAATGTGATTCCCTCCTGATTGGGGATACATGCGGAGCCCATACCTTCCCTTACATTGAGGTAGGTAATCCAACAGGAACCGTAGAGCACGAGGCAACGACCTCTAAGATTGGCGAAGACCAGATCTTTTACTGCCAAGCACGTGGCCTGGACGAGGAGAAAGCTGTATCCATGATCGTTAATGGCTATGCCCGGGAAGTACTCAATCAGCTGCCCATGGAGTTTGCGGTGGAAGCACAAAAACTTCTGAGTATTTCACTCGAAGGATCTGTTGGGTAAGTTTTTCTGTTTTTCAATTCTGAATCCAAAAACCAGTCATACAATGCTGAGTATTCATAATCTTCATGCCTCAGTTGAAGGCAAAGACATTCTGAAAGGGCTAAATCTGGAGATCAAGCCAGGAGAAATTCATGCCATCATGGGGCCCAATGGCTCTGGAAAATCAACCCTAGCCTCTGTATTGGCCGGAAAGGAAGACTACGAAATTGAGGAGGGGGAGGTCCACTTTCATGGAAAAGATTTACTGGATCTCGATCCTGAAGAGCGTGCCGGCGAAGGATTGTTCCTTGCCTTTCAATATCCTGTGGAAATTCCTGGGGTGAGCATGACCAATTTCATGCGTACAGCGGTGAATTCGGTTCGTCAATACCGGAATCTGGAACCTCTCAGTGGTGGAGAATTTCTCAAGCTCTTGAAAGAGAAGCAATCAATCGTAGAATTAGACACCAACCTCACGAAGCGCTCCGTCAATGAAGGCTTTTCGGGTGGGGAGAAAAAGCGTGCGGAAATCTTCCAGATGGCCATGCTAGAACCCACATTGGCCATCCTTGATGAGACCG
>CAZLKP010000115.1:5472-9180 GCA_964560095.1 uncultured Bacteroidia bacterium | reverse complement strand
CGGTCTCGACATTGATGCCCTGCGTATCGTCTCTGAAGCTGTCAACAAACTTCGTAGCCCGGAGCGCTCCTGGCTCGTCATTACCCACTACCAACGCCTACTCGACCACATTGTGCCCGATTTTGTGCACGTCCTCCACAATGGAAAAATCGTGAAATCAGGCGGAAAAGAGCTGGCACTGGAGTTGGAAAAAAAGGGCTATGACTGGCTGAAGGAGGAAAAGGGGATCGGAGTATAGATGGTGAAGGGGATGAAGAATAAGGGTACAAAAAAAGAGGCATTGCTTTAGGAAACCTTTGGCTATTGTACCAGTCCCTTGTGATCTAGGAATACGACCAATCAGAACAGTTCTAAACAAACGATTAATTCTTTTGCATGGCAAGTACCATCGAACAACATAAAACATCTTATCTGGAAAGCCTACATCGGGAGATCTCCGGAAATTCGGACATCCGAAATCAGGCAAAGTTGGCTCTGAGTGAGTTGGGAGTGCCCACAAGGAAGTGGGAAGAATGGAAATACACCCGCGTGAGTGATCTACTAAAAAGTTCCTATACAACAGAAGGCCTCCCGGTAAATGCCATCGACCCATATCTCATACCCGGCTTGGAAAGTGATGTGGCTGTATTCATTAACGGTCGCTTTTCTCCTGCCCTCTCTTCACTTGGCAGCAATGGAGAAAACCTGCAGATTGGCACCATCGGTGGACTGAATGAGGCGCTCTCAGGTGTTATGGATAATCACTTTGGTGATTTTATCACCAATGATAACATATTCACTGCTACCAATACAGCTTTTGCAGATCAAGGTGTGGTGATCTTCGTACCCAACGGCAAAGTAGCCGAAAATCCGATCCAGATTCTACATATTAGCCAGCCGGGAGCTGAAGCACTCGCGACGCAACACCGCAATTTGTTTGTGGTAGGCAAAAACGCGAAAGCTGATATCGTCGAAACATTTTTCTCCCTCGGTGAAGGCAACAGTTTCCATAACCAGGCAGATGAAATCATTGTCCTGGAAAATGGGGAACTGGAATACACCAAAATCGAAAGCGAATCCGACAATGCCTCTCTGATGGGCCATACCTATGCAGATCTTGGACGAGACAGCCGTTTCCGGATTTTCACTCTGACTTTCAGTGGCCAAATTGTGCGGAATAATCTCCATCTCAAGCTCTCTGGAGAAAACGTGCAAGCGCACCTGAATGGCGCATATCTCCTGGACGGCATTCAGCATGTCGATAACAATACCAAGGTCGATCATGCAGTGCCTCACTGCGAAAGCAACGAGTTATACAAAGGCACGATCACCGACCGGGCAACCGGTGTGTTTTCAGGCTACATCCACGTGTGGCCTGATGCGCAGAAGACCAATGCATTTCAGTCCAGCCGAAACATTCTCCTGAGTGAAAACGCCAACATGTACACCAAGCCACAGCTCGAGATCTATGCCGATGATGTGAAGTGTTCACATGGTGCGACCACAGGCAGGATTGATGAGCAAGCGCTGTTTTACCTTCGAGCACGCGGTATTCCCAAAGCCGAAGCACATAAAATCATGATCCATGCCTTCACAATGGAAACTGTCGAAGAAATGGGGCTCAAGCCCGTTAAAGACTACATTGAGCATCGGATTTCAGCGAGATTTTAGCGCTCACAATGATTCCCTTTCTGATCTCTCACTTTTGACCTTTCCCCATGCAAACCACCGCATTCAACATCGAAGCCATCCGTGCACAGTTTCCCACCCTTCACCAAAAAGTGAATGGGCACCAACTGGTGTATTTCGATAATGGAGCGACCAGCCAGAAGCCTCAGTCAGTGATTGACCGGATGCGGCAATACTATGAGCTGGAAAATGCCAACATTCACCGAGGCGTCCATCACCTGAGTCAGGTTGCGACCGAAGCCTTTGAGGAAGCACGAATCAAGATCCAGCGCTACATCCATGCGGCACATAATCATGAGGTGATCTTCACCAAGGGGACCACAGATGGAATCAATCTTGTGGCTCAATCCTTTGGGCGAACCTTTCTCAAGAAGGGAGATGAAATCCTCATTACTGCCATGGAGCACCACGCCAATATTGTGCCCTGGCAAATGCTCTGTGAGCAAATCGGAACCAAGTTGAAAGTAGTCCCAATGACCGATCAGGGGGTGCTGGACATGGAGGCCTTCCACGATATGCTGACGGAGAAAACCAAATTTGTATCCATCGTTCATATTTCCAACACCCTGGGCACCATCAATCCGGTGGAAGAAATGATTGAATCAGCGCATGCCTGGAATATTCCGGTCCTAATTGACGGTGCTCAAACCGTGCCGCATCAACAGGTGGATGTGCAAGCGCTGGATGCTGACTTCTTCGTGTTTTCCGGCCACAAAATATTTGGCCCTACCGGGATCGGTATTTTGTACGGAAAAGAGGAGTTCCTCAACCAGATGCCTCCCTATCAGGGCGGCGGGGATATGATTCGCACAGTAACCTTTGAGAAAACTACCTACAATGACCTGCCGCATAAATTCGAGGCAGGTACACCCCATATAGCCGGAGGCATTGGCTTAGGCGCGGCTGTTGACTTTATGCTGGGACTTGACTGGGACGGTATTCATGCCCATGAAGCAGATCTGCTGAACTACTGCACCACGCAGATGGCATCCTCTTTCCCGCAACTGCGGATTTTCGGACAAGCTGAAGACAAAGCCTCCGTTTTTTCTTTTTTGCTGGGAGACATTCATCCCTATGACGCCGGCACCATTGCCGATCATTTGGGCATTGCCCTGCGCACCGGCCACCACTGCACCCAGCCCATCATGGATCACTTCTCCATCCCCGGCACGATGCGGGCCAGTTTTGCCTTCTACAACACCCGTGAAGAGATTGATTTAATGGTGAAAGCATTGGCGAGGGTTGTGGAGATGTTTTAGATTTGCTTCATGCAAAAGTCCCCCCTCACCTACGTCTCGCCTGAGGATCCCATCCTCAGGCAAAAGGTGATGCACGCGCTGGAATTGGCCTCGGGAAAGCGCATTCTTTCCAAACGATACCACCGATTACAACAAATGGACCTGGAGCCCTGGCAAGTTTGGGGAAAGGCACTCGAACTCCTGGAGGTCAGGATAGAGGTGCGGGGATTTTCGCTTGATCACCTGCCTAGGCAAGGGCCCCTGATCTTCATTGCCAATCACCCTTTTGGCGTGATGGACGGCCTGATTATGGGAAAACTGGCTGCTGAAACAAAAATTCCCTTTTCCATTCTGGTCAATGCCGTGCTGGGTGGACAGGACCCTCGAATTGAGAAAAATCTGCTACCGGTCGATTTTTCCAAAACCAAACAAGCTGCACACACCAACATCACCACCCGACAAAAGGCGATCCAAAAGCTAGCCAATGGAGAGGTGGTCGTGATTTTCCCTTCAGGAGGTGTGGCAACTGCACATAGGGCGTTCGGTAAAGCTGAAGAACTGGACTGGAAGCGCTTTACCGCCCAAATGATTCAGAAATCACAGGCGACAGTCGTACCCATTTATTTCCATGGGCAAAACAGTCGACTGTTTCACCTGGCAAGCAAGGTGGGGCCCACATTTCGGTTGGGATTGCTCCTGCGTGAAGTCCGGTTGAAAATGGGTAAAACCATCCGTCTCACCGTTGGTGAGCCTATCCATTTTGACCAGCTCAGCCAGACAAAGCGCCAGGACATGATGGATT
>CAZLKP010000115.1:0-5462 GCA_964560095.1 uncultured Bacteroidia bacterium | reverse complement strand
AATGGGCTTAGGAAATGTTTGATCATCACTGACTCACGGCTTCTTCTCCTCCCCCTCCAAATTCAAGGTCCTGCTCAATGGTGTGAATACTGCCACCGGTTTTTTGTGCCAATTGGAGATAGTCCGAGTGAATCCCCTCCCGTTGCACATCGCAAAGGATAATATGGACGGGGTGCGAAATTTCATCCAATAGATCCATATCCCTCACGGCACTTTTATTATCTGCAATGAGAATCACCGACTGAAAGCCCGTCAGATATTGCTGCCCCGTAAGAATGGCCTCGAGGTCATTCTCTTCTGGGTCTCCACCATTTCCCTTGCCCATGACGAATGCCATGGTTTCCACAATTTCCTCCAAATCATTGGTTCGGGCATGATAGACGCCACCGGTGCGACCTGATTTTTTCTGCCAGGTGCGTCTGTTATTTCCGTCGTTAAAAAAGACAAAGTGGGCCACCTGCTGGCTGGTTCGAGCTGAGTGAACCTTGTGCCACAACACCAACTGGGCACCGTGTTTATACATAGAACCAGTCCAATCCATTACCACCAGCATATCATTCCATTCCGGATGGCGGTCCATCACATGAAAAACGGTAGAGTCGGCAGTACGCGCCTCTCCAGAAATGATCTGTCGAAGCTGCCCCGACTCAGTGATCCGGTCAATGACCGGCACTTTGGCAGGCCGATACTTGATGACAAACCCATGAAAATAGTTCATGGCCGCTTCTTCCGTCTGACATCGAGTCTGAAGGACCATGTTCCACTTGATACCGGGGTCTTTGAGCGTGGAATCGAGCTCAAACAGCGTTGCCAGCCGGTTAGTCAATAAATCGTAGTAATTCGTACGCCAATGCTCAATATTTTCCGGATACTTGGTGAACACCAGATCAATCTCATAAGCCTTGTTATGGCCCATTTTGACGATCCAGTCTCCGGGATTTTCAAATTCATACTGTGCGTAGGTCGTTCTGAGTGCCACCTGAGGTGTCATCTCCGCAAATCGATAAACCGGGATTTCCCAACGATAAAACCGGATTCCATCATGCATGATGACATTGTCGTCGGCCTGGAGGGTCGGCGCGAACAGTAGCAGAAGGAAGAGCCATGATAGAGTATGGAGCTTTTTCATGGGTTTTGACTCTTCAAATGTTTCTCAATCCAACTGAAAGAAGTCCTTGTATATTGAACGTAAGAATTCTTGAAAAGATTATTCAGGATAAAATATACGGGTTTCGGGTTACCTAACAAATGCTCCCATGCGCAAACCGTCAATTATTATGTTTCAGTATTGGATTTTCCTACCTATGGAGAAATAATCAGAATCACCAGGCTGACTGACGATCAATAAGAACCTCCCGGATCTCGGAGATGGGGATCTGATGAGTATGCCTTTTCCGGTTGTACCACATGCGGTTGAGATCATTAATTTCGACATGCTCAGATGTGATCAACCGGACCTTGCCCATTCGTGTTTCTCCTCCCCACATGATCACCTGAACGGTCTTACCCTCAATTTCTGAGACTTTTTCAGGCAGCAGATGAGCCGGAATTCGATTGATACGGATACCCATGCGAGGGAAATATAGTAGCAAAAGGATTGTGCAAAGAATATGGGCCAGTAGATCTGATACAGAGCTTCAAACGAATGGGGCCAGATCATTGATCAAAGATTGCCTTTCTGGGGCCGGAGTACAATATCTTCGACAACGGTCCGCTGTGTCAGATCAGTGGAAGCAAACACAATGGCGGCAATGTCCTCAGGAGGCATCAGAAGTTCCTCCGGACCGTCATATCCAGACCAGCTATCAGTAAGTACAGCTCCCGGAATCACTGAAACAACACGAATCCCTTTGTCCCGTAGTTCAAACCGAAGGTTTTTGCTGAAGCCCAGCATGGCAAATTTGGATATAGAATAAGATCCGCCACCGGGATAGGCATCCAGGCTGGCAATAGATGCGATGTTCACAATGCTTCCCCGTTGTTGCTCCAGCATCGCAGGAAGGATACCGCGGGTCAGATAGTAGGCACTATCCATGTTCGTGCGCATCATTTGTTCGTACACGATTTCGTCTTCATCATACACATTACCCGGTGTGTACAGCCCGGCATTATTTACCAGAACGTCAAGTACCCCCAGATCCTTGTTGATCTGAGCTGCAAGGAGTTTTACCTCTTCTTTCACGGATACATCACACACATAGGTCAGCAAGCCGGGCATCTCTTTTCTGGCTGCTTCCAGGGAAGTTTCTCCCCGTGCGCAGATACCAACCCGGTAGCCTTCCCGATGATATTTTTTCGCTATAGCCAGGCCAATCCCCTTACTGGCCCCTGACACGAAAACAGACGGTTGATTCATGAAGTGAAGGTAAAGGAAGCAGGAACAAGGAACAAGGAATTGGGGATGGAGAATGGAGGATCAGATATGGCATTAAACATTATCACGAATGATTACCCATAGCTTCTCGGAATGTCATGCTTAGGTTGTGCCATGCAATGGGAATTCACATCATCTGATCCCTGATATCATAAGTCTTAAGCCTGATTTTGTTTCTGATGATCTTCAAGGATTTTATCCCAGCAAATGCGTGTTCAATTCGGATTCTTATCTGGTTAATGGCCTTGTTGATTTGCTTCTGTTCCTCGGCAAGCTCACTTTTTGATAGTTGTTTTGAAGGGTAAGATGGCATGTAGGATGGGTTTTATCAAAATCCATCATAAACGCATTCATCGATTTCCAGAACCATCATACCCTTTTTGTAGTTCCCCATCCATGAGTCAAACCACCGCCTCCCATGGAAAATACATCCAGCGCGGCATCGACTGGTACCACGGCCGGGACTGGGAGCCATTTCCCTTTCAGATTGAGATGATGGAGGCCTATCTGTCGGGAAAATCTGGGATTCTCAATGCTCCTACCGGCAGCGGCAAAACCATGGCTATGTGGGTTCCCATCCTGCTGGACTGGATCAGGCAGCATTCACAGACTTACCAAACAAAGAAGAACAACGGGCTCGTTGCCCTGTGGATCACGCCTCTAAGAGCCCTGGCCAAAGACATTGTGCATGCCACGGCCGAAGCCTGCATTGACATGGAAGTGCCCTGGCGGGTGGAAACGCGAACCGGCGACACCCCCAATTCCCAGCGCGACAAACAAAAAAAGAAGATGCCCGAAGGGCTCATCACCACGCCTGAGAGTCTGCATGTATTATTCGCCAATAAAAATCACCAGCGCTTCTTCAAAAATATCCAGGTCATCGTTGTTGATGAATGGCACGAATTGCTGGGAAGCAAGCGCGGGGTTCAAACTGAGCTGGTCATTTCTCACCTGAGGCAAATTAATCCACAACTTAAGATATGGGGCATTTCTGCCACCATCGGCAACCTCGAGCAGGCAAGTGAAGTGTTGATGGGAAACCATCCTCTTCCGCATTCTGCCGCCATGGTGAAGGCCAAGATTGACAAGGTGATTGACATAGAATCAGTTCTCCCCCAGGAAATTGAAAAATTCCCTTGGTCAGGCCACCTAGGGGTGAATATGTTGGACCAGGTGTTGCCGTTGATTCGACGGGCACGCACGACCTTGCTGTTTACCAATACCCGATCTCAGTGTGAACTCTGGTACCAGGCCTTGCTCGAAGCCGATCCCGATCTGGCTGGACAAATCGCCATGCACCATGGTTCCATCGCTTCCGATATTCGGGGTTGGGTGGAAGATGCCCTCCACGACGGAAGGTTGAGATTGGTGGTCTGTACCTCAAGCCTGGATCTGGGGGTGGATTTCCGGCCGGTAGAGCAGGTAATCCAGGTGGGCGGGCCCAAAGGGGTGGCCCGCATCATGCAGCGGGCGGGCCGAGCCGGACATCGACCAGGAGAAATCAGCTCCCTATATTTTGTGCCAACGCACTCTCTTGAACTCATTGAGGCGGCTGCGCTTCGCCAAGCAGTCGAGGAATCCATCATTGAAGACCGTCCGCCCATTATTCATGCCTGGGATGTGCTGGTGCAATACATGATGACACTGGCAGTGGGGGATGGGCTGAGACCTGAAGAGGTATTGAAGGAAATCCAAACCACGTATTGCTACCAGCATATCACCGAAGATGCCTTCCGCTGGTGTCTGGATTTTTTGGTAACAGGTGGCAATTCTCTACAGGCATACGACGAATACAAAAAAATTCTACCAGACGAAGAAGGTGTTTTTCGGCCTGTATCTCGCAAGATTTCTCTGCAACATCGACTCAGTATCGGCACCATCGTCGGGGATGTAAATCTGACGGTGAAGTTTATGAAGGGCGGGCGAATCGGAACGGTGGAGGAAACCTTCATTTCGCAGCTGAATGAAGGGGATACCTTCTGGTTTGCCGGTCGGGCACTAGAACTGGTAAAGGTGCGGAATCTGGATGTGCTGGTGCGGCTATCGAAAAAGAAGAAGGGGAAAATCCCACGCTGGATGGGGGCTCGGATGCAGTTGAGTTCGCAGTTATCGGCTATGCTGCGTAGCAAGATGGATCAGTTTCTGGCTGGCGATTATCATGATCCTGAGATCCGGAAGCTGGTACCTCTGCTTGAGATTCAGCAGCAACGTTCGGCCGTACCGCACCGCACCGAGTGTCTGGTCGAATACATCGAAAGCCGGGAAGGCCACCATCTCTACTTTTTTCCCTTTGAGGGCCGGGTGATTCATGAAATCATGGCAGCGTTACTGGCCTGGCGCATTGCCCAGATGACCAACATCAGCTTTTCTATTGCCATGAATGATTATGGCTTTGAGCTGCTATCGGATGCACCAATTCCTATGGAGGAAGCCCTGGAAGCTGGTTTGTTCTCCCCAGACAACCTGGAAGAGGATGTGCGCCAAAGCATCAACCAGACAGAAATGGCGCGTGCCCGCTTCCGGGAAATCTCTCGGATTTCGGGACTGGTCTTTGAGGGGTATCCTGGCAAACGGGTCAAAAGCAAGCACCTGCAGGCCTCCACGGCCTTGATTTTTAAGGTGTTTCAGGAATATGACCCAAAGAACCTGCTGTTTCAGCAGGCCTACCGCGAAGTGCTAGACTACCAGATCAACGGCCTACGCCTGCAGCAGGCGATGGAGCGACTCAACGGCAAGGAACTCCTGATCACCCGCCCGGAGCGGTTTACGCCCTTTGCTTTCCCGATTATGGTGGATCGCCTGCGGGCTCGATTATCGTCAGAGAGATTGATGGATCGGGTGGCGAAAATGCAGGTGATGCTGGAATGAGCCGCCGCATTAGCGCCTCCCTCCTCGAAAAAAATTGGTGACCTGTCAAAGACCTTGGAAAACTTTGGCGGAACACGGATCTCCTGAACGAAGGTGGCAATGCGAGTGGGATGTCAATACTGGGAAACGTATTCCGCTAAGCCTTCACTCCTGCCTCCAATCAACAAATGGCTAACATTATTCTCATTCACGTTGCATATTCCCAAAGAAAGACAGATAT
>CAZLKP010000114.1:2939-11625 GCA_964560095.1 uncultured Bacteroidia bacterium | reverse complement strand
TCATGGAGTACAGAGGAATATGGATTGCCGATCACAAAAATCCAAGCTCAAGCTTTGCCTCCTCAGACATCATTTCCTTGTCCCATGGCGGATCAAAGGTGAGTTCCACCTCAGCTTCAGAAATCCCATCGACGCCTTCAGCTTTTTCTTTGACTTCCGCTGGTAGAATCTCAGCCGCCGGACAGGCGGGCGCAGTAAGTGTCATCAGGATGTGGGCTTTTCCACCATCCACATTCACCTCGTATATCAAGCCCAGGTCGTGAATGTTAACCGGGATTTCAGGATCATAAATGGTCCTGAGTTGGTCTTTGATGGTCTCTTTGATATCTATGGCATCCATACGTTTGGAAAGGATAATCGGTGAATGCGAGGTTACAGATTAGCTGATGCTTTCGCAGCAACTGCATAATACTTCATTTGTTTGATCATGGAATTCAATCCATTGGATCGGGTGGGGGAGAGGTGCTCACGGATGCCGATTTTATCAACAAAGGACAAATCGGCCTGGATGATATCCTCAGGTGGCTGCCCAGACAGAACCCGGACCAGCATCGCAATAAGCCCTTTGGTAATGATGGCATCACTGTCGGCCTGATAGGTGACATGACTGGATGCTGGTTGAGCTGCCAACCATACACGGCTCTGACAGCCATTCACAATGTTATCTTCGATTTTTTGATTCTCTGGTAGGGAATCCAGCGATTGCCCCATTTCAATAATGTGCTGGTATTTATCCATCCAGTCATCAAAAAAGGAAAACTCCTCCACTAGTTCTGCCTCAATCTGTGCGATGCTTTGACTCATAGAGTTATACTAACCCTAATTGCGAGCGCAAAGTTACAAAGTAAGCCAGATTCCTCGAAAATTTCTCTCAATACTGGGCCATGCTAAATCTCCGCTGGTATTTTCTACTGAAATACCTCTTCGATCAAGGAATCCCATAGTTTTCTCAAAGAATAAGGAGCCTTTTCTCAGGCCATGCCAGTGGGGCCTCCAAAGTTGGGGGGAAGCTGGATGTTGTTTTGCTCCCCAAGTTTGAGTTCGCCATGGGTGCGCTCGTATTTATCGAGATTGTCGCGAAGCGCATGAAGCACCCGCTTGGCATTCTGTGGCGTCATGATTACCCGGCTGCGGACCTCAGCTTTGGGGGTGCCCGAAAAAATCTGGATGAAATCCATGACTAATTCAGACTCTGAATGAGAAATCACGGCCAGATTGCTATACACGCCTCTTGCAGTTTCTGCAGGTAGTTCGATGTTGATTTGCTGTGGTCCTTTTTGCGGTTGGTTGGAATCAGACATGTTTTGGGATTGGTCAATACAATTTCATACCCTTGTTGGGCAAAATCAAAGATACATAAGAAAAAAAGATGCCGAAGCGGTATCCGCCCTGAACGACTGACCATTTGGCAGATCATTAGATGATTTTTGTCTCATATGCTTCAACTTAGGCCCATTTGTCAGAGTAGTCATTTTCTTTTCCTTTTTTACAGGGTTTTATGAGCGTTTCTTCTTTTAATGTCTCAGACTTTGTTTATGAAACCTACCGATTACATCCTACAGGCTTTTTCAACTCATTTTCAAGGCAGCCCCCGGTGGGTTCGTTCCCCAGGGCGAATCAATCTTATCGGCGAACACACAGACTACAATCTTGGATATGTCTTCCCAATAGCCATAAACCGATACATGTGGCAGGGATACGTGGCCGTGGAGCAACCAGGGATCAATATTTTTGCTGCAGATCTGGATCAGATAGGATCCTTTCTGCCAGGGGAATTTGATTCAGAAGCTGCGGGTTGGGTTCGTTATTTACAGGCTCTGGTACTGGAGGCCAAGGAGCAGGGACTTCATATTCCCGGAATAAAAGGGGTTCTCGGAGGAAATATTCCGGTAGGGGCCGGGCTCAGTTCCTCTGCCGCCATGGGAACAGGGTTCTTGTACTGGCTCTATCAATATCAAGGAGTGCCGATTGACCGGATGAAAATTGCTCGAATCGCACAAGCCGCAGAGCATCGCATCGGGACCCTTTGTGGGATAATGGATCAATTTGCCGTGTTGTTTGGGCAGGAAGGGAAAGCGGTGAGATTGGATTGTCGGGATCTGTCCTACGCATACGCTCCTCTGGAACTGGAGGAATATATTCTGGTTCTGATCAATACCAATGTCAAGCATACTCTCTCCGACACCGCCTACAATCAGAGAAGAGCATCCTGCGAAAGCGTTTTGTCCGTCATCAGCAGCAGGGAATCGGGGGTTCGTTCCCTCAGAGACGTGACGCCAAAACACCTGGAAGCCCATCACGCAGAATTGTCAGCGGAGGGAATCAAGCGGGTGAGGTATGTCCTGAGGGAAAATGATCGTGTGCTGAAAGCACAGGAGGCTCTCAATCGACGGGATTTTCAAGGTCTGGGTCAGTTGCTCTATCAATCCCATGCAGGATTGCGGGATGAGTATGAGGTGAGTTGTCGTGAGCTGGATTTGCTGGTGGAGTTGTCAGAAAAGGAGAAAAGCGTTTTAGGAGCCAGAATGGTGGGTGGTGGTTTTGGCGGCTGCACCCTCAACTTGATGCGACGAGAGCAGTGGCAGGAAGTCACGGCCCGCATGGCGAAGGCCTATCAAAGAGAAACTACCCTGAAACCGGATGTCTATCCGGTGGTGGCCGCAAATGGCGTTTTGGAATGGGAATCGGTTGGCATCTGATGATGAGGGAAAATGACCGGAAATGGTCCCGGATTGGACATTTTTTGGTAGTTTTCGAATTGATACCAAAATCAAAAACTTTTCCCCTGGAATATGATAGACCAATTTCAAAAAGTTGCAGTGATTGGTGCCGGAACCATGGGCAATGGCATCGCTCACGTATTTGCTCAGCACGGGTACGACATACATCTGATTGATATGTCCGAAAAGGCGCTCGAGAAAGGCCTCAAGACAATTGCTGCCAACATGGATCGGCAGGTGAAAAAAGAACTGATCACCGAGGCAGATAAAAAAGGGGCCCTTGGTCGCATCCACACCTCCACTGCCATAACCGGCTCTGTTCGGGATCGTAGCCTTGTGATCGAAGCAGCGACCGAAAATGGAGAGATCAAAAAAAAGATCTTCAGGGAGATGGACGAAAATGCTCCTGCCGGTTGTATTTTGGCAACCAACACTTCCTCCATTTCCATCACCGGACTGGGAGCGGTTACTTCCCGCCCGGATAAGGTCATCGGAATGCATTTCATGAATCCTGTGCCTGTCATGAAACTGGTGGAGGTGATCAATGGATATGATACCTCAAAGGAAGTTACCCGGCATATTCTGGATATTTCCAGCGACCTGGGAAAGGTGCCGGTTTCGGTTAACGACTATCCCGGCTTTGTCTCTAACCGCATCCTGATGCCCATGATTAATGAAGCGATTTATACGCTTTTTGAAGGGGTAGCCGGTGTGGATGAGATTGACACTGTGATGAAGCTGGGAATGGCACATCCAATGGGTCCCCTACAGCTGGCCGATTTTATCGGTCTGGATGTATGTCTGGCCATTCTGGAAGTGTTGCACGAAGGCTTTGGTAACCCAAAGTATGCTCCCTGCCCCTTGCTGAAAAACATGGTGAGGGCCCGGCATCTCGGCAAAAAGTCCGGAAAAGGCTTTTACGACTATTCCTGACAATCGAAAGGTATTCCGAATATTCGTAGAGATTGTTTCCGGGAAACCACGCACATTGACCTGTCTATCCGACTTGCCTATGCGTGTATTTACCGTTATGTTGATTGCTACCCTGTTTCTGACTACCTGTTCTCCACCCGATACCTTTCATACTCTCAGCGGTTCCTGGAAAATGTGGGGTGTGGAGTATCCACTAGAAGGAACGCTGATCACGGAGCCGGATCATCTGGCTCGCTCCCTCACGATTACCTGTAAAGACCGAGGTAAAAAAGGGACGTTTACCGTTCATACGGTCACCAATGTACTGGAGGGGGAGTACTTGTTAATGGAAGACGGCCAGATGATGGTTGAGCGAATGGACGGCACGCTATTCGGAGAACCCACCTGGGGGGAGCTGTTTCGGGAAGGCTGGCTGAATGCTGAATCCTATGAAATCCAACCAGGACAGATGATGATCTATTATAATGAAGGCAAGGCCCGGCTGATGTTTGAGCGTCACTGAAGCTCCGACTCTGGCACACGGGCTGCAACGATGTACATAACACCTCCGCCGGCGGAGATGTATTCCTGGTTTTTCAACTTCCTGAGTAACGTGGATTTATAGACCATGACGCGCTGCCAGTAGGTTTCAAAGTCCGCCTTTTTTCCCTTGCCAGCCAGATAGTATTTCAGGTTTTCTTCGTATCCCAGTCCCCCGGATCCTTCTTCCAGCCAGCTGATCAGTTGAGCAACCCGAAAGCGCTTTTCACGGGTGTCATACGGAGGGATAATCTGCAACGCTTTATCCGAAAGCCACACTCGGGTGTCTTGCAGTCCTGCCTGGATGAATAAATCCGGGACTACGTCTCCCAAAGAATTAAATCCCATGCCTTCCTGTTTTTTTCCTTTCTCAATTCTGAGTCGGATCTCCATGACCTGCAGAATATCCTCTACTTCGTAATCGGTATCCTGATACCGATCGAAAAGCAGGTGTTGCACGAGATTATTGGGTTCCAGTGCCAGAATCCAGCCACCGGGCTGGGTAATTCTGGCCATTTCCCGAATGGCAGCCAGGGGATCTTTCAGGTGGATTAGTAATGTCTGGCAAAGGGTCAGATCCATGCTGTAATCATCATAGGGAAGCTGGTAGGCGCTTCCCCTAGCAAACTCAAACCGGCACGCTGATTCATTATGTTTTTTGACAGCTTTTTTGGCCTTGCGGATGTGCTTTTCTTCCTGATCAATGCCAAAAACTGTGGCTTCTTTCGCCAGGTAAGGTGCCAGCCGAAAAGCCATCATGCCCTGCCCACATCCGATATCCGCCATAGCTTCGCAAGCCCCTAGGTCCAGCCGTTCTGCCAGTAATTCGAGGAAATCCTCATTCCACCAGTATTCTCTCGCTTGATTGAGGTGAGACTGAGAATGCTGGGATTGGTTATTTTTGGTATTCAAGGGCTCGAATTAAGGTCGTTGTATGCGTTGATCGGCTGCATGATAAGCATATCCCTCTTTTCTGAGCCAGCTGATTTCCTGGTCAGTTAAGTCAGGCCCTACCTGTATGCTCCCCTGGCTGATTTTTAAGGCATTTCTGATCAACTCCAATCGTATTTCAGCCTCTCTTTCCGCCCCCGGCACGAGATATTCGATGGTGGCAGGCACAGTTGAAGTCCCGGGCTGCATGACGAGTAGCCCATTCAACTGGGCCTCTGAATCCAGATTGAGCAGAACGAATCCTCCCGGAAGCTGATGGGGCTGCATGATGGCCAACAGGTCCTGCTCAATGGCTTTGGAGGCTTTCCCAATGTTTTGTTTCTGCTGAATGATGAATTTCGCTAGCTTGGAAACAGGATAACGGAGGTTTTGGCCGGTATGGTTGGTTAGCACCAGTTGGGTCATAAACAGTGATATTTATACAAAACTAAGTGCTACGAACTCAGCACCCAAAAGATGGATCAGAGGATTTATACTTCGTGTCTGTTCATGTTTATTTGTCTGATTCCGGTGATGGCCCATGTTCTGAAGAGGGGATCCTGGCTTCCGGATTCCATCGTTGTCCTTGAGTATCAGGGCATGGACATCTCCGTACCGGTTCACCTGTAGAATGGTGTGTCGGAAAACTGGAATGGGGTGGAGGTAATGGAAGGAAAATAGCTAAAACAGAGGTCGGTCAGTATTGCCGTTCGCCTGTTTACTTTTGAGCAGGTCGAGGCAAGGCGGGAGTTCTGGAGCTGCTTTCCCCTTGTGCCCTATAGCCTGACCGCCTTTGGAGGGTGTGGCCCTTAGGCTAATATCGGCAACAAACCTAAAGATCTCTACTCCCTGATCACCTTCTGCTTTATCACCACCCCATTCAGCAGCTGAATATGAGCGAAATAAATCCCGGACCCTATCTCCTCCAGCGGAATCACGCTCCCCTTACCTTCAATAATCAGTTTGCCTTCCATGGCGTACAAACGCCAGGAAGAAACAGGAACTTCAGATTCAATCCGTATCTGATCTGAAGCCGGAACAGGAAAAACTTTTACGAGTGGAAGAGCTTCAATGATAGCGGTACTACTTTGATCCAGATTAGAGATTTTTGCCCAGAGGTCTTCATCAAAGGAGGATAGGGCGAAATTGCCACCTTCTGCGGCATTGCCCATTCTCACCACCACCAAATCTTGAGAAGGGACCACATAGACCTTCTGGTCATTTTTCCCCAAGCCGGCGGATAAATCAGCTGGCGCCGTAGGAATCAGATTACCCGGAAACTGGAACTGTGCCCCAGGTAACATATACGATCCCTGTCCATTGAGCCACCAGAGATAGCCGTAGGATGGGTTGAGGCTCTGAGATGGCGTGGTCATGTCGTGTACCCAAGTAGATTCAATGACCTGATTACCGTTCCAGTTGCCTTTGGAGAGAATCAGGTGTCCGAACCGGGCCATGGTCCTTGGAGTAGAAAGCAATAAGCGGTTGTTTCCAAGCTGGATGTAGGATCCAAGACCACCAATGGGCATAAGCACACGGGAATTCAGATACTGGTTGATATTACCTCCGGTGGCAGCTTCGATCACATCGGTAAGCAGGGTGTACGGACCATTGTGATAGGACCAGCGGTTACCTGCTGGCGCAATACAAGCAAGACAGGAATCTGTAATACAATCAAATTCTGTGTCATCCATCGCCGTAGTCATCGTGAGCTGATGCCAGATGGTCATGGCGGCCTCCTCACTGCTGTCGCAGCTCGTCCATCCCTGCCCCAGATACTGGCTGCTGGGATCCTGAATATCGAGCAATCCTTCCGCCTGCGCCACACCAATCAGGGAAGCTGTCATGGTTTTACCCGCTGATGCCCAGTACCATAAACTGTCCTGGGTGAAGTTGTCGTAATACCATTCGACAACGATTCGTCCTTCTTTGAGGATCAGGAATGCTTTGGTGTTATTCTCTTCAAGAAATTGCTGAAGCCCATCCAGGCTGTCACTGTTCCAACTCAGACTGCCGGGGGGAAGGGTTTCCCAAGCAGCGATCGAAGGCGGGTAGTAATAGGATTGAGCATTGGCTGAATAGCTGATCAGCAGAAAAAAAGATAGAAAAATAGGCTTTATCATCCTACACGGTAAGTTTTTGCTTGGACCACAGAAAGTCCATGAAGGTTTAATGATCAAAGTTTTTTGTCGAAATCCAGTAACAAAAACTGAAGAATACCGACCAGGAAAGTAAGGTAGGTCCCAATCGATCTACCAGCAAACTTTCAAACAATCCCTGGTCATGAAATCATTGAAGCCTTCCCTTCTCATTGCGATCTGATGTCTGCTTAGCTCCCGGTTGTGAGCTACCCTACCAACGACAGCTTCCAGCAATCTGACCTGTACGAATATATTCACAGGCCTAATGTACAGTTTCTGATCGCCGGGCAATGGGGCGAGAAGAATCCTTGTTTCTTTGTTTTCTGTACCCGAATATCTGCACCACAGCTGCCATGCCTGTGTGGTAGGGGCCTTCGATCACTTCCCGGTCCATTTCACGGGCAATCTGCCATTCAAAAAACGCCCCGAAATCATCCATGAACTCATCTAGGCTGAACAGCAGGGACTCGACGGGCGGGCCGCCTGTTTTAAACTGGAGTTGTTCTTTCCGGTATCCTTCCATGAGGAGGAACCCACCGGGTTTGAGTCCTTTCACAATTTCGGCGTGAATGTGTGTTCGAACTGGTGGCGGGGTGTGGCCGAATATCATCACGATGCCATCAGCGGATGCTGGAGGAATAAGAAAGGTTCCCAGGTCGGCGCAGATGGTGTTGACCGATACGTTTCGTTCCTGGGCTAGTTCCTGGGTCCGCTTTAGTCCCACTTCTGAGAGATCAACGGCAGTGACCTCAAAGCCTAATCCTGCCAGATAGACCGCATTTCTGCCCTGGCCTTCGGCCAGACATAGAACCTGCCCGGCAGGAGAGTCAAACGAAACAGAAGCAAGAAAGTCGTTGGGCTCCTTTCCATATGCAAATTCAGGTTCGGCGAATCGGTCGTTCCACATGGCTTTTCTCAATTTGTTTGGCAATTGATGCAATGATTTTTGTAAATAAATGTTTCGCTAACATAAACAACCTGCATGGCACTTGTTTGTCTCACCAATCAAATGAAATTCATGAAACAATTTTCCAAATTCTTCCTCGTAGGCACCATTGCCTGTTTGATCAGTTTCTCTCCCGCCGTATTTGCCGGGCAGGCTGCTGTTCCTACTCAACCACCTTCCACTTCGGTTGCCATTGAACATAGTGGAACCAGCACAGACTGGAATGCCATGGAAGAAATGGCTGAAACCCGATTTCAGAAGCGAATGGTTCGTCGCTTAGAGCGCCTGGAGGCCCGCCAGGCCGAAAAAGGGAAGCTGCGACAAGGGAAAAGCTGGTTGGTAGCTTTGCTCCTATCCATCTTTTTGGGAGTGCTGGGTATTGACCGCTTCTATCTTGGGTATACTGGCTGGGGACTGGTGAAATTGTTCACCGGGGGTCTTTTCGGAGTCTTGTACATCATTGACATCATTCTGATTGCTACATTCATCCTCACGCC
>CAZLKP010000114.1:0-2929 GCA_964560095.1 uncultured Bacteroidia bacterium | reverse complement strand
CAACCGGATGAATGTATCCAGGGATTGGTTGTCTATCCAGCGGGCGACGACGACGAGGTCACGCTCAGAATCAAAAAAAATCAGATTGGCACCGTTGCCCAGAAAGGCGACGACACTTTCGCTTGCAGAAGGGAGGAAGCTTCGGTCAGTATTCAGAAACCAGTTCATGAATCCGTAGGTGGGGGTAACTTCTGTAGGTGTTCGGGCCTCTGCCAAGTGTGAGAAGCTCCAATCGGATCCATGATTCTTTCCAGAAGTACCTCAGGTAGTGCTTTTCTCCAAACCATGGTGCCCTGCAAGTGCCAATGCATTCACCCGAACGTCGTTGTATTCCCAGACCGTTCCGGGAAGTTGCCTTGATCAAGAAAATAGATCTGGCTGGGTGCCGGGTCAGTCTGGGCGGTGAGAACACCAGGAACCCATAAAAGAAAAGAAAACAGACATCGTTGTGTTAAATTTTTGTTAAGGAGCATATGGGGAAGCTTTTTCATCTAAGATCCGTAGAAATAGGGAAAGGTTTCGTGTGACGGGGAATGAAAGCTGGATGAATTGCTGGAAAAGGGTTCGAGTTTGTTTCACGTCTCCATTTTTCTTAATAGATCTTTTATCAATCGTTTATCCTGGTTCAAACCCGTCTGTTTCTCTTTGGCATAAGGTAATACTCCTATGACTGAACTTGTCTCCAGAGAAGCCTTCATGAAGGCAATCCATCTTGACTGGTTAAAGCTGGGCGCCGCGGCCAGACCCCTGATGCGCCTTTCTGGCATTTCTCGCTTCAACGAATTGTATGATGAACTCCACCTTTTAGAAGGCTTGGCTTTTATTGATGCATTCATGAACCGGATGAAGATCAACATTGTGGTCGAAGGAAAAGGGCTTGATCGTATCCCGAAAGAGGGTGCTTTTGTAGCCATTGCCAACCATCCGTATGGCTTGTGGGATGGCCTGGTGATGTTGAAACTACTGGCTGCCACGCGATCCGACTTTCGAATCATGGCCAATGTGCTGCTCCAGCAGATTCCGCAGATTCGCGACTGTATTTTTGCCGTGAATCCCGTAGACAGTCAGGAACAGGCATTCAGCCAATATACTGGCCTCAAACATGCCGTGAAGCATTTGGAAGCTGGAAGCCCTCTGGGAATTTTCCCTGCTGCTGAAGTGTCATCCTTTCATCGCAAAGACCGAGGCAT
The DNA here is from genome assembly GCA_964560095.1 of uncultured Bacteroidia bacterium. GTDB lineage: Bacteria > Bacteroidota > Bacteroidia > J057 > J057 > JANQTF01. The sequence goes on along the minus strand of CAZLKP010000114.1, from coordinate 1,739 downwards.
CACGGATAAAGCCTGGGCAAAACCCGCCATCAAATTGATGGCTAAAGCGAAAGTCCCGGTCATTCCGATCTACTTTGAAGGGGCTAATAGTGCCTTGTATCAGCTCATGAGTCTGATTCTGCCGGGGCTTCGTCTGGCTGCGATCCCTTCGGAGACTCTGAGAATGAAAGAACACACCATCCGTGTGAGAATCGGATCTCCTATTACGGTCAAGGAACAAAAAAAGCTGGGAAGCGTGGATCGACTTGGTCGCTATCTTCGAGCCAGGGTGTATTCTCTTGGAACCGATCTGGAGGTTCAGCCGTTTTTCAGGAATCGCCTGTCCTTTCCGAGCAGGCATCGGGACATTGCTGCGCCATCATGCGCTGCCCTGATAGTCCGTGAAATCGAGCGGATGAGACAAGCCGGGGGATTGGTCTGTGCCCAGGGGGAATTTGACGTATTTATTGGAAGGGCAGGGGAGATGCCACACCTGCTTCAAGAAATTGGAAGAAGAAGAGAGATTACCTTTAGACAGGTAGGTGAGGGGGCAGGTCTGGAAAAAGATCTGGATGAATTTGATCTGTACTACCGACATCTCATTCTGTGGGATAGGGAAGCCCAGGAGCTTGTAGGAGCCTACCGGATGGGTCTGGGAGATGAGATTATGCAGAAATACGGGAAGCGTGGGTTTTATACCTTTTCTCTGTTCAAAATGAAAAAAGGCTTTTTCCACGTGTTGGAAACCTCGGTGGAACTGGGTCGGTCATTTGTGGTTCCGGAATATCAGCGCAAGCGCCTGCCTTTGTTTTTGCTATGGAAAGGCATCCGGCAATTTTTACTCAAGCATCCGCAGTATCACTACCTGATTGGTCCGGTGAGTATTTCCAATGACTACTCTTCTGCTTCTAAGACCTTTATGGTAGAATTTATCCGAAACTATTTTTTTGATCATGATATGGCCCGGCAGGTTAAGCCAAGAAAGCGATTCAAACCAGGGTTAGGAAAGGTGGATTATCAGGGCCTCCTTGACGGAACGCATGCTGACCTGAAGATGGCCGACCGGATGGTGGATGAACTAGAGCCTTGTCACGCCAAGTTACCAGTGTTGCTGAAAAAATATATCAAGCAGAATGCCCGCATCATCGGCTTCAACGTGGACCCAAAGTTCATGAATTCTCTGGATGGGTTTATTATGCTGGATATCAGCATGTTGCCTCAGGAGGCTGAAGAGATGTATGGGTAGTGGATACGCTCAACTCCGCACTCGTAACTCACATCACCATTCCTGCATGAGCCTATCCATGTTAATCGGAACAACGCCGGACTCTTCACAGACGATACCACCTGCAAGGTTGGCAAGTTGAGCAGATTCTGCCGGAGAAAGGCCACAGACCATTCCCATGGCCATCACAGATAGCACCGTGTCTCCGGCTCCTGACACATCAGCTACCTGCCGTGAATGCCCCTGGATGTGGACATAGGTCCCATCCTCTACAAGCAGCATGCCTTTTCCGCCAAGGGTAACTAATGTGAACACATGTGGCATGGCCTTCCGGAAATGTTGCACCATCCCGGATAGGGCGGTCGGCTCCGGAAGGGGATAGGCTTCGATGCCAGTCCCTGACGCGAATTCCCGCCAATTGGGCTTGAAGACTGTGCAGCCTTTGTAGGCGTGAAAATTTCTGAATTTCGGATCGACAAAAACAGGAATGTTTGCCTGTTGGCAGGCATTGATGATCCCTGAGATCAGGTTTGGC
>CAZLKP010000113.1:1673-11665 GCA_964560095.1 uncultured Bacteroidia bacterium | reverse complement strand
ATTACGGCGGGCCTTTGGTTACTGCATCCGGATTGACCTTTATTGCAGCCACAAAAGACGAGAAGATACGTGCTTTTGATTCCGAAAACGGCCAGCAGCTATGGGAGGCAGATCTCCCAGCGGGCGGCTATGCCACGCCGTCCATGTATGAGGCAGGGAGCGAGCAGTACTTGATTATTGCCTGTGGCGGAGGAAAAATGGGGACCAAGTCAGGAGATGCCTATGTTGCATTCAAGATCCCGTAACCATGTGCCTGTGTTGTTTCTGATGCTGGCGGCGCTCGTGCCCGTCATCGCTCAGGACCAGCCTGTGGTCCACAACTTCGGCCCGCAAAGGTATCATGCATCGCCTCAAAACTGGTCGGTCGATGTCACTGAATCGGGAATCGTGGCTGGGAATTCCAGTGGTGTGCTGGAATATGATGGAGAACATTGGGCGCTTTGGACTATTCCAGGAAATCATCGAGTTCGTGCCGTGTTTCATCGCAAAGACACCATTTTCTGCGGTGGTTTTGGGGAGTTTGGCTTTTGGTTACGCAAACCAGATGGCACCCGGCACTATCACTCTTTGTCCCGGGACATTGATTATCCACTAACCTCAGAAGAGGAAATCTGGCATATCGAATCCTATCCTGGCGGCATTCTGTTTCAGTCTTTTTCAACGATTTACCTATATGAAAAGGGAAATATTCGCGTGTTGACACCGCCATTCTCAACCGGAATCATGTTTACCTACTGGTGTGCTGATGAGCTACTGTTTCAGGCCATCGGAGAAGGAATCGCCCGGCTGGACCCTCAGTCTGATCAGTTCACCTTGATTCCTTCTGGAGAACAGCTCATCGATCAGACGGTGATCGGTATAGTCGAATATCTTGGGGGAGGGCTCCTGGCAACTGAAGAAGGAAGGTTTTATCTGTATGACGGAAAGAGGATTCGTCCGATTCTGGAAAATCTCTCGAAGCAGCTCGTACAAAACCAACTCAACAAAATGGTAGTTTCCGGGAATGATCTCATTTTGGGATCGATTCTGGATGGGATCTTTATTGTGGATCCGGCAGGTAGGATTCAGGAGCACATCAACTATGCTTCCGGACTCCGCGACAATACCATCTTGGCCCTGACATCAGCAGACAGGGGCAGATGCTGGATCGGTATGGACAATGGATTGGCCTACATCAATCTGCAATCGGCTTTTCGGAAATACGAGGATCAGGATGGAGAATTAGGGATTGTTTTTACGGCAATGTCCAGGGAGCAATCGTTGTATCTGGGTACAAACCATGGATTGTTTCGTTCAGCTGCAGACAGCGGCACTCCCAAGGCCTTTACGCTGATACCTGGCTCACAGGGGCAGGTATGGACCCTGCAGAGCATCGGAGGAGACCTCTACTGCGGACATAACGACGGGACATTTCTCGTAACTGATGCAGGTGTCCGAAAAGTGTGCGACGTAACCGGTGCCTGGTCCTGGCTGGAATTCATCGAAGACAAAATTTGGATCCAGGGCACCTATACGGGATTGGTGATCGCGGAAAAGAAAGAAGGTTCAGGAGTGGAATTCCGGAAAATCGCTGGGTTAGGGGCGCCAATCCGCGATTTAGTTCGGGATAAGTCAGGAGCGATCTGGGGCGTGGCTCCGAACCGCGGCATCTATCGCCTTTTGTTGTCGGCAGACCTGGATTCCGTCGAGGTCCTGGATCAAAACCTTCCGGAATGGAACCTTCCTGACTTGAACAGGCTTTATTTGGTGAACATCCACGGGAAAATTCTCCTGAGATCTGAAGCAGGATGGCATAACCTGGATGAGAGAATTCAGCAATTTTTGCCTGCGTATGACTTCCGGGGGAAAGAATTGACCCAGGAGTTTTTGCAAATCAAGGAGCTTGGAGACTTGGTTATCGGAGTCAAAGAAGATGAACTCACCTTGTGGAATGATACCTCTGAGGAAGTAATAAGGGTGGAGCGAATGCCGGAATATCCTTCATTCTGTGAGCTTCGGGATGGAAGAATCCTGGTTGGAAGTGCACAGGGGTATTTCGTCATGGCGCCTCAAAATTTAATACAAACAGGTTCTCCGCCCATTCGGTTGACCGCCATTGATATTCTTGGGCAGAAAACGGGCCTCCCCTACCCTCTTCCTGATTATGGGAAGGATTCTACTATGGAGATTTTGCTCCATGCCAGCCAGTCTGGTGTGGCAGTACGGTTTACTTCGGGCTTTTTGGAGCAGGAACAGGTGTATCGGTACCGTTTGGACGCCCAGGGTGAATGGTCTGCATGGACACCTGTAGCTGCTGTCACCCTCCAACTCCTGCCTTTTGGGGACAATGATCTCTACATTCAAAGAGGTGGGGATTCGGCAACCATCACCATCAGGATCATCCGGGATTATCCCTGGTACCTGAAAAACTGGGCCATTGGGTTGTTTAGCCTGTTGCTGATTGGCCTGGCATTCTGGAGCCTAAGAAAATACCAGATGGTGCTGGAAAGACGCTGGAAAAAGAGACAAATCGAACAGGAACGTGCCCGGCATGCCCGGGAAATAGAAGCTAGAAACAAGCAGTTGTTAGTGGATCTGGAGGAGCAGAATCAAGAGTTGGCAGGCATTACCATGAATCTTGTTAGGAAAAATGAAATCATCCTCGAGCTTCGTAACGATTTGAAGCAGCTTCAGAAAGAGGAATCGCCGGACCAGCAACAGCTTCGTTCGCTGGTATTGAAATTAAATACGGCATTATCCAGTGAAAAAGACTGGGAAGCGTTCGAATATCACTTTACAAGGGTTCACCAGGGCTTTTTCCAAAAATTGAAAAAAGAATACCCGGTCCTCACAGCCAGTGATATGCGCCTGGCCGCCTACATTCGGATGAATTTGTCTTCAAAGGAAATTGCCCCACTGTTACACATCTCCCTCAGAAGTGTGGAAAACAAACGATATCGCCTCCGAAAAAAACTCCATCTCGACCCCGAGCAACAAATCATTGATGTCTTGCTTCGATATTGATAAAAGTCATCCAACTATCTCAAACATTGAATAATTAGCTTAAATAAACTTTATAGTACCGTGACTACAAGCTACTTACGCAATAAATGATTGATTCTGTATTCTCTACAAAAATCTCAAAAAAGGGTATTGATGAGGTAATGATGAGGTTGGTTTTGCACAGAAAGTCGCAGATGATTCCTTTCTTGGACAAATCACAACCCACATCAACCCTGCCTTGTCTATGCGTTTGTATCCGCTTGTCATTATCGCGTTTGTATTCATGGTTCAGCTCCCTGTTCAGGGGCAGATTGTCACCTTTTTTGATGAAAGCAGCGATGATGGTTATTATGATACCGGACTTGCTTTTACTTCCGGTGCCAGTACCTTCTCTTCATCCGGTCCGACTGGAGACAAAATCCCGGTGATCTCGGATCAAGCCTATCGTGGAGAGGATGCCCTTTCCTTTAACTGGAATTCTCAACCCGGTGGTAACTGGGATGCTTTGGTCATCGCCCCTGGTTTTCCATTTCTGGATATTTCTCAGTCGGATTCTCTCTCCTTCTGGGTGTTTTCAGACAATGGCCTGTCGGCTGCCAGTCTTCCGTTTATTTCCCTGGAAGGGGCGCCCGGCACCACCAAAAGCCTGAAATACGATCTGGCTGATTTCTCCACAGATATCCCCGCAGGATCCTGGTTTCGGATTACAATCGGTCTTGATGTAATTGTCGATGACCCGAATCAGACCAATATCCAGTTTGATCAGATCAAAGCGATTATTTTTAGTCAAAACGCAGCGGATCAAACCAGCCATACTCTCCTTGTGGATGAGGTGAAATGTATTCCGGCTGCCACAGGCGTGCCGCCAACTCCAACGGGGTTTGTGGCCGAAGGGTATGAGCGACATGGTTTTTTTAGCTGGGAATCGGTCACTTCCCCCAATCTGGACGGATATCATCTTTACGTTTCCGAGGACAACGGTCAGACGTGGAATCTGAATCGCTATATCAATGCCTCAGACAGCGTGGCGATTGACTGGTGGGGAGATCCGGGAAGTGGCCTGGACCGGGAGTACAGAGTGACTTCTGTTGCCTTTTCAGGGGCAGAATCCTCCCCTACCCTGGCCATATCACTCACAGGTGCCCCTATGGTAGACACCATGTTTCTGGACATGGTACAGAAAGCCACCTTCCGGTATTTTTGGGATTTTGGTCATCCGGTTTCTGGGCTGATCAGAGAGCGAAACACTTCACCAAACACCGTGACTACGGGTGGAAGTGGCTTTGGCGTTATGGCCATCTTAACAGGAATTGAGCGCGGGTGGATCAGCCGACAGGAGGGGCTGGATCGACTCCTCACAATCACTGCATTCCTGGATGCAGCGGACCGATTTCATGGTGCCTGGCCTCACTGGATGAATGGAATGACAGGGAAAGTGATCCCTTTCAGCGCAAAAGATGATGGCGGCGATTTGGTGGAAACTGCATTTCTTGTCCAGGGTCTGCTGGCCGTGAGAAGCTATTTCGATGGAAATTCTGCCCAGGAGGCGGAGCTCCGAAACCGCATTACCAGTCTGTGGGAATCCGTTGAGTGGAATTGGTACCGAAAACTGAATCAACCCGTTTTATTCTGGCACTGGTCGCCCAATTTTAATTGGGAAATGAATTTTCCCTTGCGCGGGTTCAATGAAGTTCACATCACCTACCTCCTCGCAATCGCCTCTCCCACCCATGCTGTTCCAGCTTCGCTGTATCATACCGGCTGGGCAGGACAAAATTATACCAGTCCTCAACAGCCCTATGGTTACAAGCTGTTTACAGGACCAAGCAATGGTGGGCCCCTGTTTTTTGCCCATTATTCATACCTCGGGTTTGACCCGCGAGGGAAATCGGATGGCTATGCCAATTATTTTGTTAGAAATACCCATCACACCCTTGTGAACCGCGAATGGTGCATCCAGAATCCAGGGCAATATGTCGGATATGGTCCGAATTGCTGGGGGCTCACTGCTAGTGACAATCCCTTTGGGTATCTGGCACATGAGCCTACCCTCTCCCGAGATAATGGCACCATAACGCCCACTGCGGCATTGGGTTCGATGCCATATACCCCAGCGCTCTCCATAGAAGCCCTCAAACATTTTTACCGGGAATATGGGGAAGACCTGTGGGGGACCATGGGATTTTATGACGCTTTCAACCTGACCGAAGGCTGGTTTGCAGACAGCTACCTGGCGATTGATCAGGGGCCTATTATCGTGATGATTGAGAATTATCGAAGCGGGCTGTTCTGGAAACTATTCATGGAAAACCCGGACATTCAGCCTGCCCTTGATGCCATAGGGTTTGTGCCTGATAGCACGCCGATTACTGACATCAGCAATCCTGCTTTACATGTCGGCTGGCGCCTATTCCCGAACCCGGTCCCCGCCTCAGAGGTAACCATTGTAGCCCCCCATCCTGTCCGAAATGCTGACCTTCATGTGCTCAGCGCGACGGGGCAACTTGTTTTCCGTGCGGCTCTCAGATCAGGTGAAACCGAGCATAACGTGCACCTGCCTCAATTACCGGAGGGAACTTATGCAATCATGATCTATGAACAAGATCAACTGGTATTTCGCCGGTTGATTTTCCATGCACAACATCCTTAACCACAATTAACCAAACCAAATTATGCGAATCTGGACTACACTCTTGTTTGCTTGCTGTATGCTGGGCTTTGCCTATGCGCAAGTAACCTATGAAGACTTTGAGGCAGGAGCCCTGCAGGCATGGAATGCTTCTGATGGTACCTTTGATGGGGTTTTTGCCAATCCTGACTCCACTGTAGTGAACCCCAGCGATAGCGTGGGATCATACACGAAGAGCGATATGCATGCCTTCAGTTTGTTTCTCACCACCCTGGCTTCACCGATGAATCTGAGCACCAACAATGCGTTTCACATTCAGATCAACGCTCCGGTGGCATCTCAGTTCATCATGAAACTGGAAGGGCCCAGTGGGTCGGTGGAGCAAACCAAAAATATTGCCATCACCAATACCTGGGTGGAATATGTGTTTGACTTTTCTGCTGCAGCTGGAGCAACTGATTATGACAAAATCATCCTGTTCTTTGATCCGGGAGTGACCAACAGCTCAGATACCTATTTATTTGACAACATCGTCGCTTTTCCGGCAGGAGCCTGTGCTGGAACTACCCCTGACCCGGCCATCATTGATGATTTCGAATGCCAGAGAAATGCCACCTACGGTTCCGGGTATTTCAACCTGGAGGCCATTCCTAATCCAGATCCTTCTAGCATCAACACATCTGCGTCGGTTGGAGAATATCTGGATCCAGCAGATCAATGGTCAGCGCTGGTGGTGGATTATCACAATCCCATCGACCTCGGCACGTTCAATACGTACAAAATGAAAGTGTGGGCACCGAAGACCGGTGATGTGCTGATGAAACTGGAAGGTGGTGCATCTGCACCATTTGAAATATTTATTCCCATTACGGTTACCAATGAATGGGTGGAAGTTTCGGCTGACTTCAGCAGCCAGGCGAGTGCCAACCACAAAAAATTGGCGATCTTCATGAATGCTGGTATTCAGGCCGACTCCAACGATATCTATTACATCGATGATTTTGTGAGGGAAGAAACCCCTTTGGGCACTGTCTTAGAGGATTTTGACCCGATGAAGCTGTTCTGGGAACCACTGGGAAGTAACACGGCTGTTCATGGCACCTTTGCCATGATTGCTAACCCCGACCCCAGCGGCGATAATACCAGCGGTAATGTAGGTGAACATGTCAAAGGATCTTCCAACCTTTCCACCTTAACAGGTACCCTTTCGGCACCGCTGGATCTCAGCGCGGATCCCCAGCTCAACATACAGGTGTGGCCACCCGCCGGAGCGACAGAATTGACCATGCAGCTCAACAGCCTAACGCAGGGCAACAAGGATGTGACTGTCCCCTTCACAGGCTCTGGTGCCTGGGAAACCCTGTCGTTTGACTTTTCGAACTTCAGCTCTATCGCAGATTTCAATAGCATCAACCTGCAGTTTGATCCGGGAGCAGCCGGAGCTGGCACCTATTACTTCGACAACCTAATTCAAACTCAATCTTCTGTGGACCCGTGTGCCGGCGTAACGCCCATTCCAACGATCCTCGATAATTATGAGTGCCAGCGAAACGCCACTTATGGCGCTGGAGCCAACGAACTGGAGGTTGTCGATAATCCAGATGTATCCCAGGCCAATGGCAGCCTGAAAGTCGGAAAATATACCGATCCGATGGACGAATGGTCCGCCCTGGCGATTGACTTTGGCGCACCAGTTGACCTGTCTCTGTACAACCAACTTCTGATCAAAATCTGGGCGGAAAACGCTGTGCCATTGAAATTCAAACTGGAAGGCGGGAGCTCTGCCCCGGTCGAAATCGATCAGACAGTTTCGGCCACCAACGAATGGGTTCAGTATTCGGTGGACTTCAGTGGACAGGCTGGAGAAAATCATCAGAGAATCGCTATCTTCTTCAATGCCGGCGTAATGCCCTCCCAGCAGGATGTGTATTACCTTGATGACATTGAACTTACCAGAGCCCCTTACACGGGATGCATCGCAACCTTTGAAAATACCGATTTTACGATTGACGCGTTTACCTACTTTGCCAACGGCGCCCTTGATACAGTAGCTTTTGGAGTTATCGAGAATCCCGACAAATCCGGGGTAAATACCAGTGATAGCGTCGGTATTTTCCAGGAATCAGCAGATGGACAGACCTTTGCAGGTATGTACACTGACCTGGATGCCCCTGTTTCCCTTCCTAATGGCAACAAAATCATTCGGATGAAGATGTGGGCCGATCATGCGGCGACCATGGTATTCAAGCTTGAGTCGGGCCGCGACAATGCTCCCGCTTCCGGCGATATCACTGCCGATTATACGACGCCGAATGCCTGGCAAGAACTGACATTCGACTTCAGTGCTATCGTTCCTGATGACGCTTTGTACGACCGCATAACACTGATTCCGGACATCAATAACATTCCGATCGAAACCAAGGAATACTACTTTGATGACATCATCATTGCGGATGGCTTATGTGGAGTCACTGGTATCTTTAAGGAGTTGAAATTGGCATCCCTGACGGTATTTCCGAATCCTAGCAACGGTGCATGTCGGATAGAAGCCCAGGAAGGATTTACCTCAGCCATTGTGACCAATCTGATGGGGCAGGTGATTTATCAGGAAAACTTCAACCGTCGTACGGCTCTTGAGGTGGACCTGGGTGATGCAACCCCTGGCATTTATTTCATCAGCACGTTACGAGGGAATCAACTACTCGGCAGAAGCAAGCTAGTAATAGAATAATGTGTACTGGCCGAAGGGGACTTCGTGTGGCGATTCCCCTCCGGCTGATTTTCAATGGATTATATGAAACTATTCATGAGTGCTGTATTCACCAGTCTGCTGTTGGTGATGCTGGGTTGTGCGGATTATGGTGGAAAAACTGCCTCAACGCCTTTCAGCATGGAGGAACTGACATCCAGAACCTTTTCCTTTTTTTGGGAAACAGCTGACACGGTGTATTATCAGATCCCTGACCGATACCCTACGCAGCCATTTTCAAGCATCGCAGCTACCGGATTTGGATTGTCATCTTATCTTGTCGGAATCGAAAAAGGATATGTAAGCCGGCAGGAAGGCGCTGACAGGGTCCTGGCTACCCTGGAAGCCTTGTGGGCTTTGCCACAGGGAGCTGATTCTGCCGAAGTTTCCGGGTACCGTGGTTTTTTCTATCATTTCCTTACCATGGATGAGGCCACCCGGTTTAAGAACGTGGAGTTGTCCACCATTGATACCGGGCTGCTCATGGCAGGGATATTATCCTGTCAAAGTTTTTTTGATCGGGAATCCGACTCAGAGTCGAGGATTCGCAACTTGGCCGACAGCCTGTTTCAGCGAGTCGAATGGAATTGGGCAATGCAGAAGGATGGTTACATGAGTATGGGCTGGCGGCCAGAAAAAGGCTTCATTCCGGCCAAATGGCAGGGATACAACGAAGCGATGGTCCTCATTCTTATGGCTATGGGATCTCCTTCCCACCCGATTCCCGATTCTTCCTGGGCGAAATGGTGCGAGACGTATCAATGGATAGATTTTTATGAGCCGCATCTGAACTTTACCCCGTTGTTTGGTCATCAGTACAGCCATATGTTTGTGGACTTCCGTGGAATTCAGGATGAATACATGCGAAATAAAGGGAGTGACTATTTTGAAAATTCCCAGATTGCCACACTTGCCAATCAGGACTATTGCATCCGGAATCCACAAGGGTTCAATGGCTATTCAAACCGACAGTGGGGCCTTACTGCCTGTGACGGTCCGGGTGATGGCGAACAGGTAGAGCTGAAAGGAGACACAATTGATTTCCACGGCTACATGGCGAGAGGTGCCTCTGGCCGACGCATCCGCGACGATGGCACCCTTGCTCCAACAGCAGTAGGCGGATCCATTCCCTTTTTGCCTGATTCCTGTATTCAATCGCTGGAGTTCATGTGGAACACTTACTATGATAATCTGGTTGGGGAGTACGGCTTCAAAGATGCCTTCAACCTCACCTATCCTGGCGGATGGTTTGACCATGAATATCTGGGAATTGATCAGGGGCCCATTCTGATCATGGCAGAGAATCATCGTTCTGAACTTATCTGGAATATCATGAAAAAGAATCCTTACATCATTGCCGGCCTTGAAAAAGCAGGATTCTCCGGCGGCTGGCTTAACAGAATGGAAAAATCATGAAAAACCTGTCAATTTTCATCTTCTCAACGCTTTCCCTGGTTGTGCTGCAGGCACAAGACATCCCGGAGGCCGCCTGGCAACACGCCGATTCCCTGATTGAGCTCATGTCCCTCGAAGAAAAAGTGGGCCAGATGACCTTATTCACCAGCGATTGGGCTGTAACCGGGCCTACGTTGCGGGAGGGATACAGAGAGGACGTAAGAGCCGGTAAGGTTG
>CAZLKP010000113.1:0-1663 GCA_964560095.1 uncultured Bacteroidia bacterium | reverse complement strand
TTGGTGCGATATTTAATGCCCACACCAGTGAGTATGTGCATGACCTGCAGCGGCTGGCTGTGGAGGAAACCCGGTTGGGTATTCCTCTTCTGTTTGGGTTTGATGTTGTGCACGGGTACCGGACCATTTTTCCCATTCCTTTGGGAGAGGCTGCTTCCTGGGATCTGGAAGCCATGGAAGCGACAGCCGTTGTCGCTGCAACCGAAGCCTCTGCAGCAGGCTTGCACTGGACATTTGCTCCCATGGTCGATATATCCAGGGATCCCCGTTGGGGAAGAATGGCGGAAGGTGCAGGTGAAGATCCCTTTCTGGGGTCACTCATTGCCCGGGCCAAAATTCGCGGTTTTCAGGGAGACGACATTTCGGATGCCTCTACCTTGCTCTCCTGTGTCAAACACTTTGCTGCGTATGGGGCCGCTCAGGCCGGTCGCGATTATCACACCACCGACATGTCGGACCGTAGGCTGCGGGAGGTATTTTTACCTCCGTATCAGGCAGCTATTGATGAAGGTGCCTACACGGTGATGACAGCTTTCAATGATCTCAATGGTGTGCCCGCATCCGGAAATAAATATCTGCTCCAGGATATTCTCAGAGACGAATGGGGGTTTCAGGGTATGGTGGTCACCGACTACACCTCCATCAATGAAATGGTGGATCACGGAATTGTCGCTGATGTGAAAGGAGCCGCCGAGCTGTCTGTATCCGCTGGGGTCGATATGGACATGCAGGGCGCTGCTTATTACGATCACCTGGCGGATTTAGTCCGGGAGGGCAAGGTTGCTGAAGCCGAAGTCGATGAAGCCGTTCGATACATCTTGGTACTCAAATATATCCTGGGATTATTTGATGACCCCTTCCGATATGGCAGTGCTATCAGAGAGGAAAGAGATATTCTGGCGGGTGAGCACCTCGAAACAGCTCTGGATATGACGCGTAAATCCATGGTCCTACTCAAAAACGATGGAGATGCCCTGCCTCTCAGAGAAGAAATGTCCGTTGCAGTGGTAGGTCCTCTGGCTGATGACCCCTCGAATCAATTGGGCAACTGGTTTGGATCTGGGCAGGCCAGTGAAGTGATTACACCACTTATGGCCTTCAAGGCCAGCGGGATGGATCTCTATTATGCCAAAGGCTGTGAAATTACTGGAGAGCCGGATGAATTTGCCATGGCAGAAGCAGTGGTTGCCGCCAACCAGTCGGATGTGATTCTTGCCTTTGTGGGAGAAGCAGGATGGATGAGTGGCGAAGCGGCGAGTCGGTCTGAAATTACCATTCCTGGTCCCCAGAGAGCCCTGATTGAAGCCCTCGAAGAAACAGGAAAACCCCTGGTATTAATTCTGATGAATGGCCGCCCTCTGGACCTGTGCTGGGAGGTGGAACACTGTGACGCGATCCTTGAAGCCTGGTATCCCGGCACCATGGGTGGGCCTGCTATTGTGGATGTGGTCAGCGGCGTGTATAATCCCTCCGGAAGGTTACCCGTTACCTTCCCCAGAAAACTCGGGCAGGTGCCGATCTTTTATAGCCAGAAAAATACCGGGCGTCCCTTATCTGCTGACGATCGTTATACAAGCAAGTACATTGATGTGGAAAATTCCCCACTCTTTCCCTTTGGCTATGGCCTTTCCTATGGAGAAGTTATGTATGGCGAGATAAAGGC
>CAZLKP010000112.1:9905-11694 GCA_964560095.1 uncultured Bacteroidia bacterium | reverse complement strand
CCCAGATGCCTGATCCGCCGTTAAGGATCTTACCAGTCAGATACTCTCGGGCATCAGCACGCGAAGCATACTTTCTCGCCACATCAGCATAGGTGGGCCCGACAATCTTTTCCCGGATCCCGTGGCAGGCAATACAGCCCGACTTAGCAATAAGCTCCTTACCGAGCGAATAGACCGATTGTACCGCAGCGGCTTCATGCCCCAGCACAGCCATCACCTGATCTTCTGTCTGATCCAGGTAGTCAAATGTCACAGCGACCCGTTCTGCCTCAATCTCTCCATCCGTGCTCCCATCTTCCGCATCTGCCACACGAACCTGATATGATACCGGATGCCCGGTCCAGAAAAAGCTTTGATTGCCTTCCACAGCCACCTCAATGGAGGGAGGCGCGTTGCCAACCACAATTTTCTGAGAAACGGTGGCGGTTTCCCCATCCGGATCCGATACGCGCAGGGTCGCCGTGTAGGTGCCTGGCTCAGCATAGGTGGGATTCACCTGCTCCCCTTCAGCTTCTTCTCCATTACCCAAATCCCACACGTACGTAAGCGGATCCCCGTCTGGATCGGAAGAAGCGGAGGCATCCATTAGGGGTGAAAACGGAGCGGCACCATAAGTTTCGCCTACGGTAAGACGGGGGCTTGGCAGGCGGTTGCCCGCCTGATACTCGATCTTGATAAGACGGGCATCGTCATTTCTAGCAAACCAGCGCGTGCCATATTCCAGGATATACATCGCACCGTCGTGCCCGAACTCCATGTCCATCGGGCTGGAGAGATGAAGGGTTTCGGGGAGAAATGGTTCAATCAAATCGAGATTCCCCTCTTCGTCCATGTTCACAGCAAACACCCAATCACGCATAAAATCATAGATGAACAATTTATCTTCGTAATAGGGCGGGAATGTGGCTGTGCCAGGCTCGAAATCAGCCTGGTGAAACACAGGTCCGGCCATGGCATTTCTCCCTCCGCTCCCCAGCATGGGAAATTCCGGCGAATTGGCATATGGGTAATAGATAAATGGTGGTTGAACCGGCGGAAGCTCCTTTCCACCCGTGTTGTTGGGCGAGTAATTCACCGGATGAACTGGGTCAAACAGGTCCCTCAATTCTCCTGTGGCAAAATCGACGTCCCGGTAGGGATAGTTATTCCCGACGAAATAGGGCCAGCCAAAAAAGCCTGGCTTTCTGGCCTGGTTAACTTCGTCATAGCCCCTTGATCCCCGGGTGCTGTCGATATTGGCATCGGGTCCGACATCCCCCCAGTACACGAATCCGGTTTGGGAGTCAATGGAGATACGGTAAGGATTGCGGCATCCCATCACGTAGATTTCGGGCCGTCCCTGTGAGCCATCTTTGGAAAACAGGTTCCCGTCGGGAATGTCGTAAGTTCCGTCGTCATTGACGCGGATCCGCAAAATTTTGCCCCGCAGATCGTTCATATTGGCCGAGGACTTCTGCGCATCCCAGGGGTATCTATCGGGCAACTCATTGATCGGTGCGTAGCCTGTTTCGAAGGGATTGGTATTGTCGCCGGTGGAGAGATACATGAGGCCATCGGCACCAAACTGAATCGAGCCACCGGTATGGCAGCATTCCAGCCGCTGAATCGGCACTTCCATCACGATAATTTCGGATGCCAGGTCCAGGGAATCATGCGCAAACACAAAGCGCGACAAATTAAACTTGTCATCCTCTCCGGTCGGCGCATAATATAGGTAGAGCCAGTGATTGGATTCGTAATCGGGATCCAGAGCAAGCCCGACAAAACCCTCCTCTACATTGGAGCCATC
>CAZLKP010000112.1:5172-9895 GCA_964560095.1 uncultured Bacteroidia bacterium | reverse complement strand
GGCTCGCTGATGAAACACATCGAGATTGGCCACCTGCCGGGTCTCTCCGGTTTCCGGATCGTGAAGCATCAACTCCCCTTTTCGCTGTGAGAACAGAATTTTCCCATCCGGGAGCAGATTCAGCTCACCGGGCTCATCCAGGCCTTCTTCCAGCACCGTGACAACAAAGCGGCCCGGATCCGGATAGCGGGGAGTTTTGGCCTGGCTGTAGTCGTTGATCTGATTGTCACCGATAGCATAGCGAATGCCTCCCTCCAGATGTTTGAGAAATAGCACCTCTGAAAAGGTCTCGTCTGTATGACCAAAATTGGTGTAAAACGCTCTCCCCCCGTCAAAATCATGATACCAGGACATCGGGTGAAAATCGCCATTAGTACCGCCCTGATAGGAACTTTCGTCTATCTGAACCAGCGGAATGATGCCGTCGGGAGCCTCGTGATAGATTAGCTTGAAATTGTAGAATTCATCGGTGCGGTTCCAGATCTTCTGACCAAAGAAAGAGGTCGACGGATGTTCTGAATTGACAATCTCCATTTTTCCATCAAGGACATTGGGGTTATTCGGATGGCTCTCAAACCAGGCGCCCACAAGGCGTCCATACCAGGGCCAGTCATACTCCGTATCGGCAGCGGCATGAATACCAACGAAGCCACCACCTGACTGGATATACCGTTCAAAATCCCGTTGCTGAGCAATATCGAGCACATCCTGTGTGGTATTGAGGAAAATGACCGTGCTGTAGCGGGCCAGATTGTATTCTGTGAATGCAGATGCGTCTTCGGTTGTGTCCACCTGCCAGCCATGGGTCTGACCCATGGTCAGCAGCGCCGTTTTTCCAGCAGCAATCGATTGGTGACGATATCCGCTTGTTTTGGAAAACACCAGCAACCTCACCTCATCCCGCTTCGAGTCGCAACCAACCGTCAGGGTCAGGATTGCTGCAAAAATAAATAGCAGTAACTTACTCATGTATGGATTCCCTTCTGTTTAGAATATAAGGTTGAAAAATAGAGAAAACTGGTCTGGCCAGGTTAAGATCAGGCAGTTGGAACCCCACAGTTTTTACGACAAACCCCAAGTCTATCCTCATGCTCCGCCCCATTTATGCTATCATCCTGTCTGCTTCACTCCTTTGCGGTTGTCATGTGGGGGAGCAGCAAGTATCTCCCTATGATGCCAATCTCCCGTTTCGCCCAAATATCCTGTGGCTAGTTGCTGAAGATCTTAGTCCGATCTTGCCCATGTATGGCGACTCAACAGTGGAAACCCCCAACCTGAGCAGACTGGCAGATGAGGGAATCGTTTACACCCATTTTTTCTCCCCTTCTGGTGTATGTGCTCCAAGCCGGGCGGCAATTGCGACAGGGATGTATCCTACACGAATAGGGGCCCATCATATGCGGACATCAGGGTTTGGCCCGTATATGCCGGTGGGAATCGTCCCCTACGAATGCGTCCCTCCGGAATACGTCACCATGCACAGCCAGTACCTCCGCGAAGAGGGCTACTACTGTACCAACAATGCCAAAGAGGATTACCAGTTCAAGCCAGCCATTACCGCCTGGGACGAAAGCTCGAATCAGGCCCATTGGCGAAATCGCCAGGCCGGCCAGCCATTTTTTGCCATTTTTAATTTCGGCGTGACCCACGAATCCCAAGTCTGGGGCAAAGCCAATGATTCTCTCTGGGTGGATGAGGATCTGGAAGTACCAGTTCCACCCTATTTGCCCGATAATGAGGTTGGCCGCCGGGATATTCGGCAGGTGTATTCCAATATCAAAACCATGGATGCGCAGGTAGGTGAGATTCTGGCTCAACTGGAAGACGACGGCCTGCTCGACAGTACCATCATCTTCTGGTATGGTGATCACGGGGGGCCCTTGCCACGACAGAAGCGTCTGATGTATGACGCTGGCATTCAGCTACCAATGGTCGTCCGCTTTCCCAATGGATGGAAGGCAGGCACCAGGGATGACCGTATGCTTTCCTTTATCGATCTCCTACCCACCCTCGTTTCCCTTTCTGGTGAAGCCCCCCCCAGGCACACCGATGGCAAGGCGTTTCTCGGGCCGTTCGCCGAGGAAATTCCCAGAGATACGGTGTTTGCGGCTTCCGACCGTTTTGATGAACTACATGACATGAAGCGGGCGGTCAGAACCCGAGACTTTAAATACATCCGGAATGTTTATCCAGAAAAACCCATGTACCTCCCCATATCTTACCGTGAAAACATGCCAGTCATGCAGGAATTGCTACGGATGCGGGATGCTGGTGAGCTGACCAAGGAACAAGCATTATGGTTCAGAGAGCGCAAACCGGAAGAAGAACTTTACGACCTTGCCAAGGACCCATTTGAACTCAACAACCTGGCCGAAGAACCGGCATACGAAGAGCAGCTTCTGGCATTGAGAGTGGCCTGTGATCGCTGGATGGATCTGACCGACGACAAAGGGTTGATTCCGGAAGAAGAGATGCTGCTTGACATGTGGCCCGGCAAAGAGCAGCCAGTCACCGATACTCCGGTTGTGGAGGTACAAGGCGAGGGGGCTCGTTTGCGCCCGGGAGCAGACGGAGGATCGGTGGGATATGTGTTGCTGGAACCGGAAGATCGCGTCGAGTGGATTGTCACTCCGACCCGCTGGGGAAATGATGAACGCTACATGTTGGTGACTGCCAGCGACACCACCCGCATCAGATGGTCACTGGCCGGGGATTCCTTTCCCATCCCAGAAGGCAAGAAAGCCGCTGTGGTCGGGCATCGCATCGGATATCGGCCCAGCGAAGTGGTTTATACCTACTGACGAGATCGAAGCCAGCGGTGAATGCCCCGATCAAGGGAATATTTTCCTGGTCCCTGGATCAATCAAAAAATGGCCAGAACGCCATATGGTAATGCTTTTTCCTGCGCCCCAAATCCGTCACTTCCGCGCCATTCACACACTCTGTTGATAAAGCCTTCTGATGGCGGCACCTTTCGAAGCCCATGAGAAAAGGCCATAGTCAGACCTGCAAACATCCACAACAACGAAATTCCCAGATGGCCCCTCGTCCCACGGTTTGTTCCAAATTACAGCGATTCCCACATAGCCAATGATTGTGGTCATTTCTCTTCCTTCTGGTTTTGCTGTGATAAACTGAACCCCAGCTTCGTAATTCTGGCAAAATCACGCGCCTAAAAACATTTGTCTGTTGTATTGATTATACACGCTGGTAACAACCAGACTTATTCCATGAAAAAAATTTTTGTGACCGGAGCTGAGGGCTTCTTAGGAAACAATCTCGTTCGGATTTTATTGAAACAGGGGTACAACGTATCGGTGCTCAAGCGCCCGGGACCATCCACCGATTTTCTGGATCTTCTTGATGTCAATCAGGAAATTGGTGATTTATTGGAACCGAAACGCCTGATTCGCCTCACCAGAGGGATGGATGCCATTATTCACGTTGCGGCTGTCACAGATCCCTGGCCCACCCGTTCACCAAACTGTTGGAAGGTAAATTTTGAGGGCACACGGAATATTGTGGACGCCTGTAAGGTCAACCAGATTCCCCGTCTGGTGCATTGCAGCACGGCCAGCGTTTTTCAACATGGCACCCAAGCAAACCCTGGCACGGAAGACAGGATGGCGGGGACTGGTACGCTGGATTATATTGACTCAAAGATGGCTGCCCACCAACTTGTGGAGCAAGCTGCCCGAATCGGTGACGTTTTTGCCGTGATTGTCTGCCCGACATTTATGATTGGTCCGTGGGATATTAAACCTACTTCTGGAGCCTTTTTGATCAATGCAGTGAAAGAAAAGCTCCCTGCCCTCGCAGCAGGCGGCAAAAACTGGGTACACGTGCAGGATGTGGCGATGGCGGCTACCCATGCCCTGACCATGGGCCGAAATGGAGAAGCCTACCTTTGTGGCCATTTGAATATGGAATACCGCCAGGCGCTGGAAATTATTTCTGATATTAGCGGCTGTAACATTCCACGGCTAAAGATCCCGGATGCAGCCTTTAAAGCTCTAGGCTGGATGAGTGAAAAACTGGCAACAACATTTGGCTACACCCCCCGACTGAGCTATCAAATGGCACGAATCGCCACAGAAGGCCGTTATTACCAGTCAGACAAAGCCATCCAAGAGCTACACTTGCCACAAACCTCTCTCCATCAAGCCTTTGAGGAATCTTACCAGTGGTTTAAGCATCACCATTATCTCTGATTGTTTCCCGCACAGGACATCTGCCTAGCCATGACCCACATTTTGCACTGGAATCCCGCCTCTTTCCCTGCAATAGCAGGTATGCTCACCACCCTGATCTGCTTTATTGCTTTCTGGTTTATTGCTCACGGAGGATGGTTTTCCCGCCTGATCTCTCAGCGATATGGTCAGGCCGGAACCCCGGTGACCATTCTTCCACTGGCACAAAAATACCTGGGCTGCCTGATGCTAGGCGTCCTTCCTGCCATCGTGATGTTCACCCTATTGCCGTATGCCCCGTCCAGTTATTTCCTCGGAGAGACAGATTTGAGTATGACCCTGATCTGGTCTGTCGGTCTGGGAAGCTTGATCGTGCTCATGAATCGGTTTTCTGCCTCCAGGAGCAGTATCCTCAATGTGTATCCACAGGTACGGGCATCCCACTGGACACCTAAACTGGTCTTTCACAACAGCGCTGCCTGGATCAGCTACCTGTTTGCTTACGAATTTTTGTTTCGGGGCTTATTGCTGTA
>CAZLKP010000112.1:0-5162 GCA_964560095.1 uncultured Bacteroidia bacterium | reverse complement strand
CCAGGTCATGGATGTATGGCTCTCCATCGTCATCAATGTGGTGTTATATTCAGCCGCCCATTTACCCAAGGGGCTGACGGAGAGCCTGATCACCATTCCTTTTGGCGTGGTTGTTTGTCTGCTCACCATTTCTTCGGGTGGAATCTGGCTTGCGGTCATCCTACATGCAACACACGCGCTGTCCAACGACTTTTTTGCCGTGTTTCATCATCCGGAGATGAAATATGTGAGACAACGGAGCTCCTGAGTGTTCTGGGGGTTAAACCAGACTTTGCAGTTCAGAGGATTGATCCGGGAAAAAGCAACGAAAGGTAGCTCCTTCTTCCGGAATGGATTGAGCCGATATGCTCCCAGAATGGCGATTCATGATTCGCTGTACATTCGCCAACCCGATCCCTGATCCCTGGTACTCCTCCTCGTTATGCAATCGCTTAAAAATGCCGAATACCTGGTCGAGATATTTCATGTCAAACCCGATTCCGTTGTCAACCACTTCCAGCATGGTACCATTCTGGTGAGCATAGGTTTTCACCTGGATGACAGCGGTCATCTTTTTTTTCCGGTACTTCACTGCATTAGACAGCAAATTGGTCAGGAGGGTTTCCAGCAGGAAGGGGTCGGCAAAGACCTGTCGGTGAATATCTGAGGAGAAACGAATGGTTTCGTCGGACACCTGTCGCTGAAAATAATCAAACAACCCCGGGAGGATACACTCTGGATCTACCATTGTTGGATTGATGTCCTTCCTGCCCAGCCGGGAGTATTCCACGAGGTCTTCAATCAGCTTGTTCATTTTCTGAGCAGAATGACTGAGGAAATCCAGATAGGGCAATACATTGGGCGAAAGCTGGTCTGCGGCCTTTTCGTGCAGGAGCTTAGAATAGCCAATCAGGTGTCGGAGCGGCGTGCGCAAGTCATGAGAAACAGAGTAGGCGAAGTTTTCGAGTTCGCAGTTGGTTTTCTGCAATTCTCTGGTTCGCTGCTTCAGCCGCTTTTCGAGCACGGCATTCAGTTTTTTGATTCTTCTGGCCTGGCGGATTCCGATGGAGGTCTCTACCTGATCTGTGATATCCTGCACAAATCCATGAATGGCAGACACCTGCCTGCCTGAAGCGAGGCTTTCCAGCAGGAAGGAAAAATATCGGGCCTCCCCATCCAAATTCATTTTCAGCCTTCCTTCCACCTTGGGTTGGTCGGGATTACGGATGAGTGCGCCGAATGCTTTTCGCACCTTTCTGTAATTTTCCCGATCCATCAGCCCGAGCCCCAATTCCTGAAATGTTTCATGATTCTCCGGAATTGGCCCCAGCATATCCAAAAGTCCTTCTGAAAAGTGCCATGTCCCGGAATCTACCTGATAGGAGAAACTACCGATTTTTCCCATCTCCTGCGCTTTGAGCAGCACTTGCCTGGAGACAGCGAGCCGGGCTGTTTCTTCGTTCCAAAACAGATAAGAACCGATGGCTATGCCGATATTTCGGACGATGGACTCCTCCAGGTCTGGCCATTCTCTGTTTGATCGGCAGTCATCCATGCCCCAGAATCCCCAGATGCCACTGTTCATCGGGATTGGAACCACAATCAGGGATTGAATCCCCTGATCCACCAACAGAGGTTGTTCTTCTTCCGGAAAAGATGATACATTTCCCGAGATACACCCATTTTCCTCCAACACCTGAATCCAACGCTGGAACCCCAGATCCTGATAGGCACTCATCTGGAGGTCAGGGTGCTCCAGATAAGCACCCATCCCATCTGATACGACCTCAAACCGCTGCGTAGCGTACACCCTGCCATCAGAGCTCTGTAGATTTTGAAAAATGTAGGCCCTATCGGCATGAAACAAATCCAGGCTCGCCCTCAGGGCCTGTGACATGACTTCATGGATGGGAACATCCGGGACGAAGGCTGCGAGGATTGCTTGCAATCCCCGAGACAGTGCCAGATCGTATGTGTTATGTCGGTGTTTCACAATAACCCATTGTGCCAGACCAGAGGTGTAACCTCGCAACTGCCCCGATGCCCGGTCATTCTCAGATATGCAACCTACAAGAGCCAATCATCACAAGAAAAGCTCAGAATATCAGGTGTGATTATCGTCATTGAAATAGGATTTTCAGTGACAACAAACGCCATCTTCCCACACGCACATGTGGAAGATCATTGACAAAAAGGCAAAAATAGTGCCTGAGATCGAAAAAATGGGGGTTAAATCGTGAGTGGTAGATGCAGGAACAGCAGGGGCAAAAAAAATCCCCGGAAATTCCGGGGACCGATGTAAGGACTACTACTACTACTCGCGAGCTGCAGGAGAAGGAATCGAACCTTCATTGAGGTGGTTAGGCTCCCTCCAAAAAATGGAGGGAGCTTTATCCCAAACCCTCGCCCCCGAGACCAAGGGGTGTGTCTTCCGTTTTCACCATCCTGCAGTGTCAAACCTCTATGAGGAAAAGTCTGTCACTGTTGACATGAGTAAACTTGTTGAAATGTGATTTCAAAATCAAGGAATAATTTGGAATTTTTTAAAAAAAATAACGTTTTATGAAAAAATAACAAAATCAGAGGCCACGGATGCGTATTGGGACAAAAAAAGCCCCGACATTGCTGCCGGGGACCGATAAAAAGGACTACTACTACTACTACTCGTGAGATCCAGGAGCAGGAATCGAACCTGCAAAGATTTCTTTCTTTCTTCCAAATAGGCTCGCATGCATTGGTTTGCCTTCCTGAATGAATGACACATTTTGTCTCGTGCCAACAATGCAATAATAGAAAAACATTCAATAAATACCAAAAATATGAAAGAAAATCACAAAAAAATTCATTACTATCAAAAACGATTACCTTTTATTAACAATAATTCAATATTGAAGATGATAAATGCATACTCGAGGAATTTATGGAAGGAGCCAGCATCTTGAGTGGGTTTATTCATCAGCTACAGTCAGACTATCACTTGTGTTTCCTCCACTTTCTTTCCGGGTGTTCAGAAGAATCTCATCAATCTTGCTGTTTATCCGATGAATTTGTAGCTCTAGCTCGTCATTATTGTCCCGAACCATTTCCTCTACAAAGATTGCATTGACAATGGAGAGTCCAAAAAGCCCACCGGTAGCTACGACGATCATGAAATAAAGTTGTATTCCATAAGCTTCCATCTCAGAAACATTACCGGAACTGATCATGGTCTTGGGAATGTCATTCCACCCCTCAATGGTGAACACCTGGAAGATGTGATAAAAAGAGGCCAGGGGATCGCCAAACATTTCAGGGCTGATCTCGTGATATAACCGGCAGCTCACCAAGGCTACCACAAAACAATAGACCGTGAAGGCCAGCAGTACAAATAAGGAGGCTTTGAATGCTCGCTTGATTCCTGCAATCAACTCCTGAATGTTGGGTACGAAGCGGAGGAATTTGAAAAACCTGGCAACACGTGCCACACGCAACACAAAAAACAAGGACAAATCTGACCAGTCTCCGCGGATCAGGACCAGGACCGTTGGTACACTTAGAATCACCAGGGCAAAATCAAAACGGTTCCAGCCACTTGATATGTATGATTTCCAGCCGTACTGCCGAATTTTTACAGCTGCTTCAATGCCAAAGTAGGACAAAAAACCCAGGTCAATCAGCTCCAGGTAAAAAGAGAATGAGTCCAATGAAGGGAAAGACAACAGAAATAAAACCAGGGCGTTGAGGGCAATCAATGTCAGCACATAGCGGTCTTCCAGGAAATAACTTCGGAGTTTCTTCATGAGCGTGTTCGTCTCGTCACAGTCAGTAGGTCAAAGATATGGGGTGAACCGTGGTGTTCATAATATGCGATGTAACCTTTTGCGGGAGGTATCACTTTGATTCCTACTGCCTTAGCGGTACTTTATTTGCATCCGATAAAAGCTCTCGTTGGCGTTTACGAATTCCCTTGCTAGTTGACTGGCTCAAACTGCGCAATCCGTCAAGGAGACCATTGGTCAAAAAAATGCGACAACTGAAGCAAATTCAGATGTCTTCGGTGAGATTTTTGTATTGATTTGTATCTATCCAAGCCCTTCGACATGCATCGCACCGTTTGCTTGATCCTCCCTTTGATTCTGATCGCCAGCACGCATCAGAGTACCCGTGCCCAAATGCTCGGGCGGCCGGATCTTTTATTCGCAGATAATGGTGTGGTCACGCTCCCTGCCTCTCATGAGCACTCGGATGTGATCATCAAGCCCATGGACGGAGGAGGATTTCTTTCAGCCCAGACCATCTTTTCTTCCGAAGGTTCAAGAATTGAGATCCGGAGATTTTCCCACTTTGGCCACCCAGATGGATCTTTTGGTGAAAATGGCGTGAGATCCATCGTGCTGGATGGCTCAATTGGGGACCTGCATGTCACACCTGACAGCAATATCTATGTGTGCGGGTATGTGCAGCGGGGCAGAAATCGGGATGTGTGGGTCATGCATTTGTTTGATGACGGCAGTACCAACCCGACGTTTGGAACGCAGGGAGTGGTTACACTTTCCCTGCTTGACCAGGACATCGCCCAGCGCATATTTGTCGATGAATCCCGACGAATACTGATTGGTGGCACGACCTATTCTCCAGCTTTGCTGAAGCGGGATATGTTTGTCGCCCGGCTCGAACCCAGCGGACAGGCCGACCCGGCATTCGGCGTTCAGGGCTTCGTAAGGATTGATTTGTCCCAAAACGACCGTTTTGAAACCATGCAGATTTCCCCGGATGGGCGGCTGGTGCTTGCCGGAAATACACGTCCTGGTCAGTTTTCGCAATACACAGTCATTCGCCTGCTTCCCAACGGAGAAACTGATCCGGCTTTTGGCCAGTCGGGTTCCGTGGCAATTCCACTTGGTATAGACCATGCCTACCTTCAGGATATGGTGCTCTACGAAGATGGTCGAATCCTGTTGGGGGGAAATGCCAATATGAATGAGCAGGATCCTGGATTCGATCTGACGCTGATACGCCTGCTCCCTGAAGGCCATAGGGATTCTTCATTTGGAGACCAGAGCATCGTGACTTACAACCTGGGGGGGGCCGAGTATTTTGGCAATCTGGCCATTCAAGGCGACCATCAGGTTTTGATCACCGGGATCAGTGATACCCATGTTCACATATTCCGGATGACAGAAGACGGGCAGAACGACCCAACC
>CAZLKP010000111.1:2373-11714 GCA_964560095.1 uncultured Bacteroidia bacterium | reverse complement strand
GCGGACAGGAGGTAAAGCTAATATTCGGACGTTGAGACGTGGAAAATCCCGTCGTGATGTTGCAACCAGCGATGGCATTGTCAAATCCGAAGAAAACGGAATTGTAGCTCGTATTGGTAAATGATACATGGTCGTAGCCGGTTCCGGCCGGATTCGAAAAACAAAATTCCAGGATCAGATTTGAAGCGCCATCCCACTCGTAAGGGGTGGTCAACACAACAGGATTCGCACCAGCTATCGGTGTAACGAGGCCGGTAAATACCTGTGTTAACCCTGGTTCGAATGCTGTTAGTTCATCCGCTCCGGTACAGCCCATGCTGAGGGTAAAGCCATTATACCCACCTGCACTGAACAAGCTCGTTACATCCAGTTCGATCTCCGAAAGGATTCCCGGCGTGACGCCAGCTGCATTGAGGTCTGCCGCCCGGAACAGCATTTGGGTGCGGCCATTGGCAAAGTTGCCGAGAAAAGGAGAACCAGCACCTCCGGCATTGGCGAGGGTACCGGTAGCCTGTGTGCCATTGCCCACAGTAGCTGTGGTAGCGGGCCCGCCACAGGTGTTGACGCTTGGGCCACAGACCGGAGGGGGTGGCGGCAGATTTAACGTGAATGAGCTTCCTAACTGTATCGTAGCCGGCGCACAAATGCCGGTGTCAGGCGTCACATCCAACACGCCTACAGCCTGAATCGTTAATGTGGCAGAAGAGGTACAAACCCCTTCGGTATAGGTCACGGTATAACTGCCTGCCTGGGAGGTGGTAAGGCTCGGAGCGGCTATATTGGTGGCAGATAACCCAGTGGCAGGTGTCCAGGTAAAGGTGCCATTCCCTGGTGATCCGGGTACCTGGGCCTGAATCTGAATGGTTTCAGTGATACCCGGGCAGACCGTCTGGTCAGAAGCTGTCACTTTCACCGGTCCCTGCACATAGATTTCAAATCCGACCGTTTGACGTCCGAAGATCGGGCAGGCATCATCTTCCACGGTGAGGGTAAAAGAATGAATGCCCACATCTGCTGCGGTGGTGGTCCAGGAAAAATTGCCATTGGCCGGATTGGCCCCAGCACTGGTCAGTGTCGCAGCAGGAATGCTGGTGCCCAGGTTGCTGCTGATGGCCAGTCCGTTTCCGGCATCGGTATCCGAGGCTGAAATCGAGAAGGTTAACGTATTTCCGGCGCAGACTGTAAAAACATTTCCATCGAGTGTGCCGCCATTGACAGCTGCTGGAGCTCCCCATGTCGGCAGGGAATTGGTACAATTTTGAACCACAATCTGAATATCCCGCATCGTGGTACCGATCAGTTTCCCGTTTCGGTATTCTTTCACCAGAATGGCGGTGATGCCCCGCTGCTGCACATCCGGTGTGAAATTGAGCTGGCCGGTTTCCTGGTCAAACCCGAAGCTGTTGGCCGGGACTGTACTCACGGGGTAGGTAGCAGAAAAAGGTGGAATGTAATTGACCGGTGTAGGATTGCCCAGGGTGAGTTCCAATGGGGTTATGAGTTCGTAGGCCAGAGAGTCGCCATCCGGGTCCACAGCACCGTGGTTGTATTGGAAGAGTTCACCGGCACAGACATAGGGTGTGGGGATATTGGTAAATGTGGGAGAACTGTTGCAGGAAACCGTGAGGTTATCGAGGGTCGCTTCAATGTAGGTTTCCGTGCCATTGGCAATGGAGATGATATTGGCGTTGGTGATGGCATTGTTGCGGCAGCACTCTGCCCAGGAAATGACCCAGTCTGCGCATTGGGCCGGAAAGGTGTAGGTGCCCCGATACACGTATTGTTCCACACCCGCCAGCGGCCCTCCGTTGCAGGATGAGTTGGTGATGAGGGCTGGACATATCGGCGAAATGTCCACAAAAGAAACCTGTGTCACCGTCAGGGTCGCAGATTGACCACAAGAAGTGGAAGAAATGTCGATGTTGTAAGCAGGCAGGGCTGCAACGCCATCGCAATCTCTGTACATGGTGAGGGTAAATTCATACTGATTCCCGCCCAGGCATGTGTAGGTAAGGTCTGCGCCCATGACATGGGTGGCATTCACCTTTGCCGGAACCAGAGAGATCAGGACAAGGGAAAGAAGAAAGGCAAAGAGGGGGGGGCGGAAAGGAAAGTAGGAATACAGATTCATGGAATTGAAGCGGGAATTAGCTGACGTGTCAGGGTTGAAACGAACGAGCACTCGTTTTCGCGTGTCGTTGATTCAAAAGGATTCCCAGCACAGCATTCGTTTTCTTCTGTCCAAGATACAAAAAAAGGCCTGTGATTTCGGATTCTGATCTGCTGTGCTTAGCTGCACAGGCAGCTCATGGTCTCCAGATTTTCCTCATCTACCGAAACAGAGATAACTCTGACCGTGGATTTGAGAAAAGGATCTCCTCTCAACGGTTCAATGAGGAGATCATGGTCGAGGTATCGAACCTGCTGAACAAATATTTTTCCCACTCGAAATTCTTCTCGAAACGGATGTCAATGACCTGTCGTTTTACTCCAGCAACCTCGAGTAAGCTGTCAAAAAGGGGATGATCAGGCGAGAAGCGAGTAGGATTATTCATATGATAATAGCTAAGTTACATACAATTATATGTGAAAAAAGATCAGAGGATCACAACATTCCTATGGATCAGGACAGCTAAGAAATCGATTTCGGCGATATTTTATGTTCATATATATGTTTTTGACATTCACATCAAATCTCTATGGATCTTATGCTTACTACTATTCGAAAGACGCGTAAGGCAGCCAAGCGATTCCTGGCATTCGGGATGATGCTCTGCCTTACAGCGGGCCTTTTCGCTCAAGGCCAGGTGACAGGTACCGTCACCGATACTGATGGCGAAGCGTTGGCCGGGGCCACGTTGCTGGTTCAGGGCACTACACGCGGAGTATTCACGGACGACAACGGTGAATTCTCCATTCAGGCTGCTCGCGGCGATGTGTTGGTGGTTTCTTATCTGGGATACATCACCCAGGAAATCACAGTAACTAGTACCAGTGTCAGTGTGACGCTTGAGGTAGATGACCTCACCCTCTCTGAGGTTGTTGTGACCGGTTACGCCACGCAGAGAAAAGAAGACCTCACAGGGTCAGTTTCTGTGATTGAACCTGTGGAGCTTACGGCTCAGCCTTCTGGAAATGTGGCCAACCAGCTGCAGGGTCGTGCTGCCGGGGTAACAGTTACTCAGGATGGGCGTCCCGGTTCTCCTTCTAAGGTTCGGATTCGTGGATTTGCCTCCTTCCTTGCCAATGATCCCTTGTACGTTGTAGACGGGGTTCCGACTCAGGATATTTCTACCCTGAACCCGAACGACATCGCTTCTCTGTCCGTGTTGAAAGATGCCGGTGCTGCCTCTATTTACGGTTCACGTGCTTCCAATGGGGTAATCGTGATCACCACCAAGCGCGGGTCAGAAGGAATTAAGGTCAATTACAGTGGTTATGTTGGTACTCAGAATCCAGGTCCTGGCCCAAGTAATTTGCTGGATGCTCAGGGATATGCCGACCTGCAGTGGCTGGTGTACAACAACGACGGAACCAACGAAACTCACCCCTTCTATGGACCTTCTCCGGCAGCAGGTGGATCTGCTTCTCCTGCGCTGCCATCCTGGGCTGCGAATACCAACTGGTGGGACGTGATCACGGAAAATGCTTCCATCCAGAACCATGACCTCTCACTTTCAGGTGGTAACAAAAATGCTCGTTTCTTTGCCGGGTTTAACTACTTTGACCAGCAGGGGATTGTCATTGAGACATTTTCCCGTCGTCTCAGCGCCCGTTTCAATTCTCAGTACAACATCAGAGACCGGGTTACCATCGGAGAAAACCTGACCATCACCCACACCTCACGAGGTCGCGGTGTTGGCAACCTGGAGGAAGGTACCCCGCTGGATTGGGTTTATCGTTCACAGTCGATCATACCAGCGATTATTGAGGAGCCTGTTCAGGGAATTTCTCATGATTTTCAGGTTGGAGACTATGGTGGAAACGGGATCGCTCCCCGTTTGGGTAATGGTGATAACCCACTTGCCAATGCTCAGCGGGATGCCGATGATTTCCGATTTGATATCCGCGTTCTTGGTAGTGTGTTTGCCGATGTCAAGATCGCTGAAGGATTGAACTTCCGTTCTACTTTTGGTGGTACCTTCCGAATGGGCCACTACAATGACTACACTTTTGCTACTTACGAAAATGCTGAGAACGTCGCCACGGCTGCTTTCCAGGAAGGATCTGACTACGCCGGCGACTGGGTATGGACCAACGCCCTGACCTTTGACAAAGATTTTGGTGCTCACAGTATCCTGGCTGTTGCCGGATATGAGGCGGTGAAGTATGACATGGGTCGTGGTGTATTTGGTCGTCGTGCCGGATATTTTTCCGACGCGGTTGCTTTCCGTACACTGGATAATGGAGCGACAATCGTGAACACCGGTTCCTTCAACATCACACCGACCTCACTGGTGTCAAATTTTGCCCGTCTCGACTACGGGTTTGACAACCGTTATCTGTTGAGTGCCACTGTTCGTCGTGACGGGTCTTCTCGTTTTGGGGAATCTACCCGTTTCGGTGTGTTCCCGTCTGTGACTGCTGGTTGGAGAATTTCACAGGAGTCTTTCCTGATCGACAACCCGATCATTTCCAACCTGAAGATTCGTGGTGGATACGGAACCATGGGGAATCAATTGGCGCTGTCTCCACAAAACCAGTTTACCCTCTTTGGAGGCTCTATCAATACCTCCAACTATGACTTGAATGGTACCGGCAATTCTTCCCTTCAGGGATTCCGTCCGGTTCGGATCGGGAATCCTGATGCCAGATGGGAAACCAACGTCACTACCAATATTGGTATTGATGCGGCCTTCTTGGACAACAAAATTGAGCTGGTTTTTGACTGGTATTCCAAGGAAACCCAGGATCTGCTCTTCAACCCTGAACTTCCCGGTACAGCTGGTGCCGCATCTGCCCCTTTTGTAAATGTGGGCCAGATGAAAAATACAGGGATTGACCTTCAGTTGATTTACCGTGACAACTACGGCGATTTCAACATCGAAGGAAACCTGACCTTTACCACCTACAATAATGAAATCCTGGCAATTGCTGATGGTGTACCCTTCTTCGATGGTGGTGCTTCCCGTATCGGTCCGTTTAGCCGGAACCAGCCAGGCAATCCTGTTGGAGCCTTCTTTGGATATAATGTTCTCGGCCTTTTTGCCGACCAGAACGACGTGGGTGTACATGCTACACAGGACGGAGCTGAGCCTGGATTCTTCAAGTTTGAGGATATTAACGGTGTGGATGCTGATGGAAACATTATCCCAGGCCCTGACGGTGAAATCACTCCGGAAGACCGTACCTTCATTGGAAACCCAAACCCGGATTTCACCTACGGATTTAACCTCTACATGGAGTACAAGGGATTTGACCTGACCGCCTTCTTCTTCGGGTCTCAGGGTAACGAAATCCTGAACTTCACTAAGTGGTGGACAGATTTCTGGCCTTCTTTCCAGGGGCAGAAAAGTCTTGATCTGTTGAACGACAGCTGGACACCATCTAACTCTGGTGCCACTGTACCTAAGGCCTCCAACACGTCCAACTTCTCCACGAATACGCAGATTTCTAGCTATTATGTGGAAGATGGGTCATTCTTGCGCCTGAAAAACCTTCAGCTGGGTTACAATTTCTCTCCAGAGGTGAGCAACAAAGTTGGAATTGGATCTGCTAGAATTTATCTGCAAGGAACCAACCTCTTTACAATCACAAATTACTCTGGTTTGGATCCGGAAATCGGTGGTGGAGACACTGCGTTCGGTATTGACGAAGGAAATTATCCTCCTGTAAAACAATACCTGATCGGATTTAGTTTCGGATTTTAGATCAAACTACTCACGATAAAATCTTTTTGTAACAATGAAAAATCACATTTTTATCCGGATTATGGCTGTCTTAATGGTGTTCGGTGCGCTGAACTCCTGTGAAAGCTCTTTTCTGGAAATTAAGCCTAACGGGGCCCTTGATGCTGCCGTACTAGGTACAGAGGACGGGATCGAGACTCTCCTCATCGGAACCTACGCGATGCTGGATGGGGTTTCTGCCAACGGTTTCGGTTGGGAAGCTGCGGCTTCCAACTGGGTATTTGGATCTATTCGTGCCATTGAGGCCAACAAAGGGACGGATGCTGGTGACCAGCCGGACATCAATCCTATTCAGACTTACTCAGAAGCTGCTACCAATCCGTACCTCAATATTAAATGGCGTTCGATCTATGAAGCGGTTGCCCGTGCCAATGCGGCACTAGAGGTTGTGCAATCGGCTGTTGACGAAGGAACAATTACAGCTGCTGAGGCTGACATTTATGTCCAGCAGCTCCGAGGACTTCGTGGTCATTTTCATTTTGAAGCCTGGAAAATGTGGGAAGCGATTCCCTACATGGATGAGAATACGGATGCAGTCACTGTGACCAATACCGTTGATGTACGTGATCTCATCCTTGCTGATCTGGCTGAAGGCGCCAAGCTGCCCAACGACATGGGGCAGATAGGACGCTTTAATGGAACAGTGATGAAAGTGATTCAGGCTAAAGCTCTCATGCAAATGACTGGAGACTATGCTGCTGCAAAGACGCTCCTCCAGGATGTAGTCAGCAGTGGTACCAAGCCTAATGGCGCTGCCATTGGACTGTCCGATACCTATGGTGAAATCTTCGATGCTGAAAATCGCAATGGAATCGAAGCTATTTACACTGTCCAGTACTCTGTAAACGATGGATCTGGTGGTTATAACGGTGGATGGGGAGAAGTTCTGAACTTCCCATACAAGTCTGGTGAATCTCCCGGTGGATGCTGTGGGTTCTTTCAGCCAACTCAGGAATTTGTCAACTCATTTCGTACAAGCAACGGTCTGCCGTTGCTGGATAACTCCTACAACAGCGATCCTGTTTTGAACGACCAGGGACTTGCACCTGATGATGCTTCATATGTAGAAGATCCGGGTCCCCTGGACCCACGACTGGACTGGAGTGTTGGTCGTCGCGGCATTCCTTATTTGGATTGGGGGGATCACACTGGTTCAGACTGGATTCGTGATCAGTCTTATGCCGGGCCATTCAGCCCCAAGAAGCAGGTGTATAAGAAATCTCAGGAAGGAACGTTTACCGAGGTTGGAAACTGGACTTCTGGCTGGACTGCCAATGGATACCGCATGATTCGCTACGCTGATGTGCTCCTCCTTCTCGCAGAATGTGAGGTAGAGACTGGCAACCTTGAAGCTGCCAGAGCACTGGTGAATCAGGTGCGTGAACGTGCTGCGAATCCTGATGGATTTGTGAAGGAAGCTGACGGAACCACCAATGCTGCCAACTATGTGATCGCTACCTATGACGATGCGTGGACAGACGCGAATGTTGCCATGGATGCCGTTATGATGGAGCGCAAACTGGAGCTCGGGATGGAAGGTCATGCTTTCTTCGACATCAAGCGTCGTGGTGAGGCTTACACCGTTTCTGAAATTAACCGAAGATTGGACTACATGAAGACCACCTCAATTTCTGCCTATGGAAATGCCACCTTTGGTGCGGAGGACTTCAATTATCCGGTTCCCCAACGTCAGATCGACCTGAGTAACGGAAATCTCGTTCAAAACTAGTTCTGAATCCGAGAGATAAACTAAAGAGGCTGCCGGTTGGTAGCCTCTTTTGTTTACTCTCCTGATCAGTCGGGTTTTGTTGCTTTGGCAACAAATAGATTTCTTTACATTTATTGTTTAGATCACCCGCATCTGTCCGTCTTTCGCTGACCTTTGACCTCTGCTTATGAAACACCTCCTGCTCCTCGGAGCACTCGTAGCGCTTTCAGCATGTGGCTCCAACCAGACTTTCGAGAGATTGTCTCCGGAAGAAACCGGCATCACCTTTACCAATACCATCACCACCAATGACAGCATTCATATTCTCAATGATGAATATTTGTACAATGGTGGCGGCGTGGGTGTGGCAGATCTTAACCAGGATGGGCTTCAGGATCTGGTATTTTCGGGGAATCAGGTGTCTTCTGCGGTGTATTTGAATCTTGGTGACTTTACGTTCAAGGAGATCACGGCCTCTTTCGCAGGACTGACCAACGACCAGTGGTACAGTGGCGTGGTTATAGCTGATGTCAATGCAGATGGATGGATGGATATCTATCTCACCTCTACCAGTTCTGCTGATCCAGCTGGACGAAAAAACAGGCTCTGGATTAACCGGGGATTAAATGAATCGGGTGATTTGTCTTTTTTGGAGCAGGCAGAACAATACGGAATTGCTGATACAGGCTATTCTGTCAATGCTTCGTTTTTTGATTATGACCTCGATGGTGACCTGGACCTGTATGTGTTGAACAACATCGTGAACCAGCAGATTCCGACCAATTACCGGGATAAGATCAAAGATGGCTCTGCGGTCAACAATGATCACTTCTACCGAAACAATGGAGATGGGACATTTTCTGAGATCACCGTAGAGGCAGGCATTATCTATGAAGGCTACGGTCTTGGTCTGGCAGTGGGAGATGTGAATGCAGATGGGTACCCGGATATCTATGTATCCAACGATTACATTTCCAATGATCTCCTCTACCTCAACCAGCAGGATGGAACCTTCCGGAATGAAGCGGATACCTACTTGTCCTATTCCTCCAAATTCTCCATGGGCAATGACATGGCTGATGTCAACAATGACGGCCATCCGGATATCATGACCCTGGATATGCTGCCGGAAGTCTATTCACGGAAAAAGCAGACCATCAATGGGTTCAGCTACCAGTTTTATGTCAATGACGATAGATACGGCTACCAGCACCAGTATGTGCGGAACATGCTGCATCTGCACAATGGCATGCGGGATGACCAGATGATCTCCTATTCTGAGGTGGGACAAATGATGGGCATTTTTCAGACCGAGTGGAGCTGGTCCCCACTGTTTGCCGATTACGACAACGACGGGGACCGCGACCTCCTTATCACCAATGGTTTTCCCAAGGATCTCACGGACAAGGATTTTACCAATTACAAAGCGCAGATGTACGGTTACCTCGCGACAGAGGAACAAGTTTTGAAAAGAATTCCAGAAGTGAAGGTGGCTAACTATGCGTATGAACAAACCGGCCCGCTGGCCTTCAGCGACCGAACAGAAGCATGGGGCATGGATATTCCTTCCTACTCCAACGGAGCGTCATTTGTGGATCTGGACAATGATGGGGACCTGGATTACGTGACCAACAACATCGACGATCCAGCATTTGTATTTCGCAATACTACCAGCGACCAATCCTCTGACCGGCATTTTCTACGCCTCCAATTACAGGGAGCTG
>CAZLKP010000111.1:0-2363 GCA_964560095.1 uncultured Bacteroidia bacterium | reverse complement strand
CTGGAGGCAACACCGCTGCAATCGGCGCGAAGGTGACCTGCTGGGTCGGAGACAAAACCATTCACTATCAACACTTTCTTACCCGGGGATATATTTCCTCGGTGGAGCCTGTGGTCCATCTGGGGTTGGGAAAGGCTATGACCGTAGATTCGCTGGTCGTGATCTGGCCAGGAAGCCAGACCGCCACAGTAATGACCAACGTCGAAGCTGACCAGGTCCTGACCCTGAATCAGCAAGAAAGCCAGCCTTTTCGGCCCACTGCCACTCCGCCGGGTCAGCAGCTGTTTGAACTAGCCAGCAATTCCTGGGCTTACACACACAAACAGGAAGACTATATTGATTTCTTTCAGAACCAGCGCATCATTCCCCACAAATTCTCCCAGATTGGGCCATGTATGGCCCAGGGAGACTTGAATGGCGATGGGAAAGAAGATATCATCATCGGGGCTACGGATCTGCTTCCGACGACCGTTTACCTTCAGTCTGATTCCGGATTTCATCAGGCGGAGCTAACAGGACTAACCAACCAGAAAGTATGTTCGGAAGCCGATCTGATCGTCCTGGATGCGGATGGAGACGGCGATCAGGACGTGCTGGCCATTGCGGGTGGATACGAACACTACGAAAACGATAAATATCCGCACTTCCTCTATGAGCAGGAAGCCCCTGGTATGTTCCGGCAAATAAAACTGGATATGCCTGCCTTTTCGGCTTCGGTGGTCAAAGCTGCCGATATTGATCAGGACGGGGATCAGGACCTGTTTGTTGGAGCCCGGGTGAAGCGAAACGACTTTCCCAAGGCTCCGGCTTCCTACATACTAGTCAATGAAGGTGGGCGCTTTCAGCCGTTGTCTGCAAAAGGCTTTCCCCTGGGGATGATCACTGATGCAGTCTGGAGCGATGTGAATGCCGACGGGTGGGAAGATCTTCTCCTGGCCCGGGAGTGGAACTCAGTGGCGGTTTTGCTCAATGATGCTGGTAAAGGATTTACCCAGAAAAATTTTCCGGCACTCAGTAGGAAGACAGGAGTCTGGTCTTCCATCACAGCGGCCGACCTGGATGGAGATGGCGATGACGACTACGTGGTTGGGAATCTCGGGGTCAATCACCGGTTCAACATTAGCGAGGAGTATCCGATGCGACTCTACGCCATTGACATCGACAACAACGAGACGGTAGATCCGATTTCCACTGCCTACTGGAAAGACGATCAGGGGCAAATGACGGAGTATCCGATCAATTACCTGGATGAACTTGCGGCTCAATCGCCCTTTTTCCGGAATCGCTTTACCAGTTACACCGACTTTTCGCAAACGGCTTTTCAGGACATGGTCAAGATAGAGCAAATCCAGCCCGGCCAGATCTCTGAGGTGGTGACGACCCAAAGTGCCATTTTATGGAATGAAGGCGGCAAGTTTCGGTGGGAGGCGTTGCCAGCTGCTGCTCAGGTTGCTCCCATTCGGGAAACTCTGGTTCGCGACTTCACCGGAGATGGCCATCCCGATGTGCTGCTCACAGGAAATGATCATACCTACGATGTGGGGACCGGCTATTACGATGCCAATCGCGGATTGCTCCTGATATCACGCAAGGATGGGTCTCCCTTGATCCTTGATGCGATCAGTAACGGTCTACAAATCAGCGGCCAGGTTGGTTCTCTGGCCTACATCGAAGGGGACACAGCCCTGCTGTTCATCGGCATCAACCGGCGAGACTTGCAGGTGTATCGGCATGTGAACAAAGCGCCTACTCAATAAGGACCTTGATGCGGCTGATCTTTTCGCCGGCCCGAACTCGAAGCACATAAAGCCCCGCAGGGAGGTGAGAAATCTCTGCTTCCCACTTCCTGGTGGTTATGACATGCCAGGAGAGGGGAATCCGTCGGCCATCGGCAGCATACAGGACAAGATTGGGGTGTTGTTGCCATTCTCCCTCTACGCGCAGAACCTGGCTGGCAGGATTGGGATAGGTCAATATATTCAGGGCATTCAGTTCGCGATCCACATTCACCCTCGTGCTTCCATCAATGAGGTAAGACCATACATCCAGAAACACCAGGCCGTTCACATCCTGTGGTACAAAAGAAGAGACAGCTACTGCGTCATTGAAGGCAGTTTGGCTGAGATTGGGGACCGTATTGGTTGAGAGTTGGTGGGAATTGTTGTAGGGATGATTGCTGTTGTCAACATCAACCCTAGCCCCGAACGGGCTCAGTCCAAGAGAGTCCCAGTTGGCTTCCTGCCGGGCAATATCGACAACTTCGTCCTTCACGTGGGAAAAGGCGTACCAGCGGTCTGGCGGAGTTGTCGCGGGTTGGCTGAGCCAGGCTGGTGCAGTGCTGTTGATTTCATCCCAGTCGCCCC
>CAZLKP010000110.1:0-11806 GCA_964560095.1 uncultured Bacteroidia bacterium | reverse complement strand
CCTCGCGGTACAACGGTTTTCAAGACCGCCGCATTCGACCACTCTGCCACGCCTCCGTTGCAAACATACAACCGATTCTGAATTCTGCCAATACAGCACATAAAAAATCGCCCCCAGAACCACCAGAAGGCTATCTCCGGGGGTAGGCTTTCCCGGTAATTCCATGTAAGTTGAAGCATCCAAATCTCCATTGATCACCGCCCGTTATGCGCATTTTTTCCGGCATGATCACCTGCTGTATGCTCCTGATGTTCAGTTTTCCAGGGCCAACTTTCGCCCAGCAACCCTACGATATTGCCCCCATCGTTCAGAACCTGTATGAGGTCCGGACAGCGATCGTGGAAGCCTACGAACAAGAGGGGATCCAGGGGCCGAATCAACCGGTATCAGTCAGGGTCCGTGTGGACAAACAGGGGCAGCCCCGCCACATCACGTTTTTGACAGAGCTCAAAGAGACAGATCAGCAGTTGATGCAAGCGCCGCTCGAAACCCTTCGCTTCCTCCCTGCCCGACAAAACGGAGACCCCGCAGAAGGCAGCGTCACACTCCAGATGGTCATAGTGGTGACCCTCCCTGATCAGGCAGACCTGCCTCCCCGACCCGAGACAGCGGATGGGATGGAGATATTCGAAGAAGGCTTTTTTGACAGTGACCTGTCCCTGGAGGAGAATTCCGGCAATTTTTCAGATGCCCTTAACAGTCGCATTACCTTTCCAGAACTAATTGCCGATACTGACAGAAACCAGGAAGCCAACCTGAGCTTTACCCAGGCTCCGATCTTTTTGAATCACTATGCTCTGGAAAGAGAAGTCGCCAGAAACTATGGCGATGACGAACGAACCCGCCTGTCTCTGGCCGTTTTGGTCGGAGAGGACGGCTATGTGCAGGAAGTCGAATGGCTGACTGCCGAACATCCGGGAGCGTCCGTCGCCATGCCTTGGATCGAACGATTCCACTTTGTGCCACCCTTGCTCGATGATGAGCCCGTTGCGGCCTGGATCATCTGCAGCTTTCTCATACCCAACGAATAATCCATCCTGTCATGAACCGCAGCCTTCTTCTTGTCCTTTTGTTTACCCCATGTATTCTCTTGAGTCAGCACTCTCTTAGGGTGATGTCCTTTAACATTCGCTACAACAATCCCGGTGATGGCGAAAACGCATGGCCTCATCGCATGGACCTCGTTGACAGGCTATTACAATATCACCGGCCAGACATCATCGGGGTGCAGGAAGCACTGCCCGGGCAAATGGACGATTTGGCAGGCATTCTTCCCGGATATGATTTTGAGGGAATAGCCCGAACAGAAGGGGGAGAATACTCTGCAATTTGGTATCGAACCAGCCGCATGGAACGCTTGAAAGGAAATACATTTTACCTCTCCCCTACTCCCCATCGCCTCAGCACAGGCTGGGATGCCGCCCTGCCCCGGATTGCCACCTGGGCCATTTTCAGGGATCGTCGAAGTGATGAACAACTGTTCTGCATCAACACGCATTTTGATCACGTGGGGGTCGAAGCCCGGAGGAACGCTGCTAGCCTGATTTTGCGCATGGTGGATTCGCTGAATACAGACAACCTGCCTGTCGTTCTTATGGGAGATTTTAATGCCACACCTGATTCAGACCCCATTCAAACACTGCTTGCCGGAGGGATGCTGGATAGCCGGACAATCTCCACCCACAAAGCGCATGGCCCAGATGGCACCTGGAGTGGCTGGACCATCGCAGGGGAGCCGGGAAGGAGAATAGACTTTGTGTTCGTGAAAGGGGACATGGCTGTGTACAGCCAGGCCAGTCTGGCGGAATCTTTCGCAGGCCGCTTCCCCTCCGATCACCTCCCGGTGATCGCCGAGGTTGATCCATTTCCTCCGGTAGCTACTCCCGGACTGCACGCCCACAACGACTACGAACATGAGCGCCCCCTGTATGACGCCCTTGAAGCCGGTGCCACCAGCATCGAAGCGGATGTGTGGTGGATCGGAGACCGGCTCATCGTTACCCATGACCGGCCCCTTCGCCCCGAACAGGTCCCTACCCTGGAGGAGCTATATCTCCAGCCCCTTGCCACCTGGACCGATACACATGGAGGCAGTATTTATCCAGGCTATCAGGAGCCTTTGCAACTGATGATGGATGTCAAAAGCGAAGCATCCGCCACGCTGGCTGCTCTGAAGCAAGCCTGCCTGCCTTACCGCGGGTTGCCGGTTCGGTTTGTGATTTCCGGAAACCGGGATATCGAAGGCATCCTCGCAGATCCGGATTCGCTGTTCTTCATTGATGGGCGCACTGGCAGCCTGGAAAAAGCGGAAACCATGGCACGCGTGCCTATGGTGAGTATGCATTACCGGGCATTTAGTAGCTGGAACGGACGGGGGGAAATGCCTCAGGGCGATTGGGAATCAATTCGTGCATGGGCCAATCGCATCCATGCTGCGGGAGTAACAGCCCGGCTTTGGGCAGTTCCGGAACAGGAATCCGTGTGGGAAGCATTGAAAGGCGCTGGTGTGGATTGGATCAATACAGACAACCTGGAAAAGGGGCAAATCTTCCTGTCGGATATTCCGGGAAATTGAAAATATCACATATATTCGATCTGAGTTCCTAGCCCAGAATAGTTTTCCATTCTGGGATCCAACCCACTAGTACTAAACCTGTATGAACTTTGAAACGCTGGATTATGTCATTTTTGGTCTCTATGCTATCCTGATCATCAGCATCGGGCTTTGGGTATCCAGGACCAAAAAGGGCGAAACCAAATCGACCGAGGACTACTTTCTGGCCAGCAAATCGCTCCCCTGGTGGGCGATTGGTGCCTCGTTGATCGCCGCCAACATTTCTGCCGAGCAATTCATCGGCATGTCGGGTTCGGGTTTCGCCATGGGGCTGGCCATTGCCTCTTACGAATGGATGGCCGCGCTTACCCTCCTGATTGTCGGGAAGTTTTTCCTCCCGATTTTCATCAAAAAAGGCCTCTACACCATCCCCGAATTTGTGGAGCAGCGCTTTTCCACAAACCTCAAGACCATCTTGGCCGTCTTCTGGATTGGCTTGTTTGTCTTTGTAAATCTCACCACGGTGCTTTGGCTGGGCGCTAAGGCGCTGGACACGATCATGGGGGCCGGAGATGGTGCGATAATCACTACGTCCATCGTAGGGTTGTCGCTCTTTGCCGTGGCCTACTCCATCTGGGGCGGTCTGGCAGCGGTGGCCTGGACCGACGTGGTGCAGGTAGCACTGCTCATTATGGGTGGGTTGGTCACCACAGTGCTGGCCCTGGATGCTGTCACACCAGAAGGTGGTGTCTTCAATGGCTTCCGACATATTTATGAGACGGTTCCGGAGAAATTTTCCATGATTCTCTCTCAGGGAGAAATTATCACGCCCAATGGCGAAGATGCCTGGTGGGACCTGCCCGGGCTGGCCGTGCTAATTGGTGGTATGTGGGTGGCCAACCTATATTACTGGGGATTTAACCAGTATATCATTCAGCGAACACTGGCTGCCAAGAGTCTCAAAGAATCCCAGCGCGGAATTGCCTTTGCTGCGTTCCTCAAAATGATCATCCCCCTGATCGTCGTGGTTCCGGGCGTCATTGCCTTCGTGATGAAAGCCGACGAAAGCGGTGAGCTTATCCGAAGCAGCCTGGAAGACAGCTGGATCGCCTCTGACGGTGGAATTGTGAACGACAACGCGGCTCCCTGGCTCATCGGGAAGTTTGTGCCCACAGGCCTTCTCGGCCTTGTGGTAGCTGCGTTGGCAGCGGCCATTGTATCGTCGATGGCTTCCATGCTCAACTCCACCTCAACCATCTTCACGATGGATATTTACAAGCCTTACGTCAAGCCTGATGCTTCCCAACGACAGTTGGTTACCGTAGGGAGAATCACCGTGCTCGTGGCCCTGGTGGTTGCAGCGCTGATTGCACCTGCACTCGGCAATCTCGACCAAGTATTCCAATACATTCAGGAATATACCGGTGTGGTAAGTCCAGGCATTCTGGCTGTTTTCCTCACCGGCTTGTTCTGGAAACAAGCCACCAACCGCGGAGCGATCTGGGGTGTCATTTCGTCAATCCCGATTGCGCTGTTTTTGAAGGTGGGGCCCAAAGGCTGGGCAGAAGGCAGTGGACTGGAAGGACTCTTCCCGAATCTGCCCTTTATGCATCAAATGATGATTACCTGTCTGCTGTCCATCGGCATTATCGGCCTGGTATCCTGGTTGGAAAACAAAGGTGCAGATGATCCGCATGCGATCCAGGCAGACAGATCAACCTTTGCCACCGATCAGGTGTTCAATGTCAGTGCCTTTACCGTTTTGATCCTTCTGGTCGCACTCTACGCCATTTTCTGGTAGCAGCACCAGGTTCAACAGTGGCAAGCATTCCTTTTCGGTCCCGGTTTCCTGATTGCAGGAGCCCGGGACCTTTCTTATTGAGACTCTGTTAGCTGTCTCTCACATCCACCACTACCTCAGCACCAAAATCCGGCCGGTTGATCCGGGAAATGATCTTATCCGCAGCTTCTTCAGGGGTGGAAAGCAGCTTATCGGCATGGAGGGAAATGAATCGGTCAACACCGGGGAAAATCTCTTTGGGCTGCTTGCGAATGTGTTTCTGCATCAAGGTCTCTACGACGCCAGGTGCTATTGACAGCACCATTATTGGATGTTCCTGTTTATTCTGTTCTTCATCCAAGCAGCGTGCAAACATTTCCAGCCCGGCCTTTGTGGTACAATAGGTACTCCAGGAAGCAATGGGATGACTGGCAGCTCCGGAGGAGATCATGACGACCTTTTTGGCGATTGGCCATTTCTGAGTCATTTCTACCAGTACCTCTGTGGTTCGCATCGGGCTTAGCAGGTTTACCTGTACAGAAGCCTCGACTTCTTCTACGGGGGATTTCCTGCCGATCAGTTTGATCGGGTTGAGCAACCCAGCATTTTGTACCACAACGAGCTCATTGATCTCTTCCGGATCCAGGGAATCCAGAACCCCACGAATCCAGGCTTCCGAGGCTAGGATGTCTGTAAGGTCGCATCGGTCGTCCTGCATGGCGCATCCAGCAGCTTTGGCTTGCTGTCGCAGGGCGTCATTGCCACTTCGGGATACACAAAACAACAGATGATCGGGGTCAATCAATTGCCGCGCAATGGCTTCGCCGAGACCACGGGAGGTACCGGTAATAATGTATGCTTTCTTTTTTGACATAATTAGCGTCTGTTGAATGCCAACCGTTGACCTCTGGCCTTGTTATCGATCAGACCATTTTGATAGACCAGTTGTCCGGAAACGATGGTGCAGAGCACAGAGGAAGAGAAGGTATATCCCTCGAATGGCGACCATCCGCACTTGTAGAGGAGGTTGGAAGGCGTGACCGTCCAGGGCATTTCCGGATCCACCAGCACGATGTCGGCATGATAGCCTTCGCGAATGAACCCACGCTTATCGATCTCAAAGAGGATGGCCGGATTGTGAGACATGAGCTGTCCCATTCTTTCTATGGT
This sequence comes from uncultured Bacteroidia bacterium, assembly GCA_964560095.1. GTDB lineage: Bacteria > Bacteroidota > Bacteroidia > J057 > J057 > JANQTF01. The sequence continues at coordinate 6,302 of CAZLKP010000110.1, read as the reverse complement.
CAACACGTTGTTTTTGACCAGTTCCATCATAGCGACGAGCGAATGCTGCACCAATGGCCCGCCCGAAGGAGCGTCGAGGTAGTTTCCGGCTTTCTCGGCAATGGTGTGCGGCGCATGGTCGGTGGCGACAACGTCAATGGTGCCGTCGAGCAAGGCTGCCCGGATGGCTTCGCGATCACTCATCTTTTTGACTGCGGGGTTCCACTTGATTCGGGTTCCAAACTGCGTGTAGTCGGTATCGGTAAACCACAAATGGTGGATACAAGCCTCAGCGGTAATCTTTTTCTGTTGGAGGGGGAGATCCGAGCGGAAGAGTTCCAGCTCCCTGGCCGTGGAAATGTGGAGCACGTGCAATCTGGCACCGTGTTTTTTGGCCAGCTCCACTGCCTGGGAGGAAGAGGCGTAACAGGCTTCCTCGGAACGGATGTCAGGGTGAAAGCGAATGGGAATATTCTCTCCGAATTGCTCCTTGTACACCTGTAGGTTGGCCTGCACGATTTCTTCCTTTTCGCAGTGGGTGGCAATGAGGGTGGGCGAGTTTCTAAAGATGGCTTCCAGGGTGGTGGCATCATCCACGAGCATGTTGCCGGTGGAGGAGCCCATGAAGACCTTTACCCCACAAACGGTAGCCGGATTGGTTTTGAGTACCTCCTCGAGATTATCGTTGGAAGCGCCCATAAAAAAGGAATAGTTGGCTGCGGAGACCTCTGCAGCCCGGTCATATTTCTGCTGGAGGAGTTCCTGAGTGAGCGCCTGGGGCTTGGTGTTGGGCATTTCCATGAAAGAAGTGATGCCACCAGCAACCGCTGCCCGGGCTTCCGTGGCGATTTCGCCTTTATGGGTCAGGCCAGGCTCTCGGAAGTGCACCTGATCATCGATAATCCCTGGCAAGAGGTATTTTCCACGTGCATCAATGGTTTGGTCGGCTACAGGAGATTTGCCCGTCCCAATCCAGCTGATCAGGCCGTTTTCCACCAACAGATCTGCTTCGGTGATCTCCCCCTCATTTACAATCCAGGCGTTTTTGATGAAGATTGACATACAGGCTTGATTGAAAGAAAGTGGGTGAATTGTAATAACTTGCTGTTCCGGTTGGTTTGACCGGACATCAGACACAAACTTACCGATTCATTTGTGGTATTCCTGATCTCCTTATGACTGATCCTTCGAGCATCAAACACATTGCCATCGCCGGAAACATCGGTGCCGGAAAAACGACCCTGGTCAACAAATTGTCTCAGCACTATGGATGGGTCCCATTGCTAGAGTCCGTGGACGACAATCCCTATCTGGCTGATTTTTACGAAGACATGACCCGATGGGCATTCCCCCTTCAGATCTTCTTCCTCCACAGCCGCTTCCGGCAGGCACAGACGATTATTCAGAGTCCCAAACCGATCATCCAAGACCGAACGATGTATGAGGATGCACACATTTTTGCCCGAAACCTATATGAATCCGGCTATCTGAGTCATCGGGATTTCAACAACTACTTCTCCCTGTTCGAATCCATGACAGATGTTATTCAGCCACCGGATTTGCTCATTTACCTCAAAGCCAGCATCCCTACCCTCATCGCCCAGATTGCCCGTAGGGGGCGGGATTATGAGAGCAACATCAGCATCCGGTATCTGGAAGATCTGAACCGCCATTATGACGACTGGATCGGGCAGTACAACCGGGGGCCTCTGCTGGTGATGAACGTCGATGAGATGGACTATGCCAACAATCCCGAAGATCTGGGAACGGTGATGCGACGAATTGATTCAGAGCTGTTTGGATTGTTCTGAAAACGAAAACATGACAACCTCTGCATACGAAAAACCGTATGTCCAAACCGAACACAAGTATTCCAGTTACTCCTTTCATGAATTCATCACTGCCGGGGTTTTCCCTCAATCTTACGGGAAAAATCTTTCAAACCATGCTGAAGCCTTCCAACCTGCTTCTCCTGCTGCTGGTGGCAGCCATCGTTTTTTTTCTTGACACCTACATTTTCCGGGCTTTGTCTCCACGCATCAATGCGATCCAAACGCCATGGATCAGGAAAGCCACGCGAGTCTTGTTCTGGACCTCAACGGCGATTATGTACATCTCTTTCCTGCTCATTTCCATGTATTTCGCCTTCCGGGTGGTCAGTTCGGCTACCCTAATGAACGTGACCATGGCGCTATTTATCCTCATGGTGGTCCCGCGGCTGTTCCTTCTAGCCATTTTCCTGCTTGAAGATGGAGCACGCCTGATAGAAGGAGCGATCCGCTGGGTTTCGGGATCGCCCATCGCGGATACAGCAACTGAAACGGCAGAAACGGCCGAATCCAGCTTCATGCCTGACAGGCGGAAATTTGTCGGGCAGCTCGCTCTAGGCGTTGCTGCCGTACCTTTTGCCGGTATCATCTTCGGCGTGACCAAAGGAAAATACAACTTCACGGTTCGCAGGCTCAGTCTCACTTCCCCCAAAGTGCCTAAAGCCTTCGATGGGTTTCAGCTGTTACAAATTTCGGATTTGCATACAGGCTCTTTCGACAGTGAGCGGAATGTGCGCTATGGCGTGGACATGATCAAAGATCAGGGAGCAGACCTCATCACCTTCACCGGTGACATGGTGAATAATGTTTCCACCGAGGTCGAGCCCTGGATGAAGATATTCGATCAGCTCGAAGCCAAAGAAGGGGTGTTTTCTACCCTTGGCAACCACGACTATGGGGACTATGTTCCCTGGCCATCTCCAGAAGCCAAGCAAGCCAATCTGGACCAGCTCAAGCAGCATCATCGCAGCATGGGATATGATCTGTTGCTGAATGAGCACCGCATCATTGAGCGGGAGGCGGACAAACTGGTGCTGGCCGGTGTCGAAAACTGGGGGAATCCACCGTTTCCCCAGCATGGCGACCTGAAAAAAGCCCTCGAAGGGGCCGATGCCAATACCTTCCGCATCTTGATGTCACATGATCCCTCTCACTGGGATGAGGAAGTCATCACACAAGCTCCCGATGTGGACCTTACGCTCAGTGGCCATACCCACGGGATGCAGTTCGGCATAGAAATTCCGGGATTCCGCTGGAGCCCGGTAAAGTACCGCTATCCCCGCTGGGCTGGCATGTACCGAGAACAGGATCAGTTTCTCTATGTGAACCGTGGCTTTGGATACCTGGCATTCCCAGGCCGCGTCGGCATCTGGCCGGAAATTACTGTGATCACCCTCAAGCACGGAGCCGAAACATCCTATGAAGAGATGGGATAAGGAAGAAGAACCAGACAGTCCGACTCCAGATTATACCGGGCATCATCCACCTCCATATCCATGCCCATTCATGGGATCAAACCCAACATCTCCGTCTTAGCCCATCCGGAATCAGAACAATCCAGTCAGGACGCTATCGAAATTCCACAACTCTGACATGTCTTTGCCCAAAGCCGTGTAGAGGATGACGACCAGCACAACAGAAATAATGAGGCCCAAAGCTGCTTTTCCCAGATCAGAAAACAGCATGAGCGACAGAGACCTGTCGGGTTTGGGCCCCAACCTCATGCGGATAGCCACCTCGCGGCCGGCAAGCAGGCCCAGGAAGACCCAGGTGGTGCTCATGGGAAGTTTCGCCTCCCAAAGCCCCAACAGATTTTGTTTAAAAATCAGGAGACAAATCCCGTAAAACAGGTCAATAAACGTTGCAGAACGGATGTCGGCAGTATTGGATTTGGCCTTGACGATGGCCTGGATCGCCCCTCCTTTCTGGTAGAAAATATAGGCGAGCAGCCCCAGGATGATCCCCAGTGATACCAGGAACATCCCCAACGACAAATCTTCGGGACGCCCCAGATAAATGTAGATATTGGCCAGGTCTTGGGTCAACCACTGGGTCCAGAGGAAGCCTGTGGACATCCACTGTGCTAACGTCCAAAAGGTTTTATTAGTCCAGAGGCCGTGCCCCGAACCAAACGGCATCCGACGGAATCGCTGCTCCAGGCTTCGACTGATTACCATGAACATCATCCAGGCAAAGATGAAAGCAACGAAGTAGCCAAACAGGGACTTATTGAGCATGCCTGGAAAGCTCTTGGCAGAGAAAAAGGTGAGAATCAGAAAGGTGGTACTCACTGGAACGCCAAACCGGGTAATAAACAGCAGCACTAGCGGAGGCAGCAGATACCAAAGGGAAAGCGTGTCGGGAATATTGAGGTTATCCAGCCGATCAAAGGCGATATCATTTCCCCCAAAGATATTGGTCAGCCCCAGGGGCTCCACGAAACCAAAAAAACCCATGGTGAGCATCGCAGCCAAAATGCCTCCTGCAAAAAGAAACAGCACCCACCAGGGTTTGTCGTCGTTGGACGTAAGGAATGTCCCGAGGGTTTGGATCACATCGTTGCCCACGACTGAATAGGAAGCGAGGGCAAAACCAATGATCATGACTGCACTTTCCATGAACAAAGGGTAGTTAGTGGCGTCGAAGCTAGTACCCAATCCCTTTGTTGACAAATAATTTAAGCAGCCTCCTGCATTCTTTACACTTGGTTAATATTTACTCGACCACCGAAAACTTACCCACAAATTCCTCTACATCTCCCTCTTCCGTAAAAACCCTGTACAAATAGACGCCAGGCTTGATTCTTACCCCGCCCTCATCGTGCAGATTCCATTGGAGTCCACCATCTCCATCTTTTTCCTCCAGCTTCTTCACCATTCTCCCCGAAACCGAATACACCTCAATGTTGGCTTGCCGAGTCAGATTGGCAAAACGCACCCCATCAAACAGCTCGTGATTGCGGGCCGGATTCGGATAGACATACACCTCGGAAAGGTCCTCTCTGTGGGAAGAAAAGGTGGCCGTGTTGCCGGTCTCTTCAGTACACACCTGGTGGATGGCACAAACATCTTTCACCGTCACCGAAAGCGGATACCCCAACGCGCCGAATGCCACTTCCTCCACCGTTACATCCACTGCATCGAAATCATCCGAGCCCCAGGCGATCTCTGAGATTTGCCCCAGTGGCTCCAGGCTGTAGTTGGAAGAATCCAGGGCTGAAACTTCATCCAGGGGATAATTGAAAAACAGGCGACCAGTTTTGTTGTCCACAATTTCCCAGTGGGTCAGATAAAGGGCGTCTTCTTCCACCTGTTCGTAAAAGAAAGAGGCAGTGGAAAAAGCGGGGTCCAGCACGGCGCGGCCGGCATCCATAAAGGTTGTATCCACCACCAGGGTGTGCCAGCCTTCACCCAGCGGCTTGGACAGGGACAAAATCAGGCTATTGGATTGTGCTGCCGGCAGCAGTCCGAGGGGAATCACCTCGGCATCCACCACAAAGCGTCCTTTATCAGCTTCCCGATCTACCACCACCTGCGAGAAAAAGACCTGGATTTGGGTAGCCGAAAGCGCTGTCACACTGTCCAGGCGGGGCCGATCGTGTGGAGTGAGGATGATGGCATTACCAAACCCACTGGTATCCGGATCCAGAGCTGGGTTCAGGCTGCGGGTGACAAACAAATGTGGTACATCCGGGCTGAGCCCCTGATCCAGAAAGGTGGTGGAGGTGATCGGACTGATCAAGACGGCCAGATTATTCTGATCCGGATTTTCGAGCCGAAGCATCTGATAAGCTGTGGCATTGGCGGCTGGCCGCCATGAGAGCTCCACTCGGTCAGGGCCAAATACCCGCCCAGTCAGTGAGGTAACCAGCTCCGGGCCGCTGTAAAACACGTCCTTTTGAAAAAAGAAGGCTGAGTCTCCACGCCCCAACGTAAATTCCTGCACGCCGTCCCCATCAAAATCTCCTACCACGTGGTGGGTCTGGATGTTGCCATACTGGTACCAGGTGAATGCATATTCACCCTGATTGAATTCCAGAATGTAAGTGTGCGGAAAGGTGGAGAAAATGATTTCTTCAGCGGGGTCTGTATCGATATTAGCTGCCGTAGCAGCGTTGTAGGTCTTGGTTTCATTGTCGCCGAGATAATCTTCCCAAACCACCTCAAAGTCACCCGCAGCCCCTTCATCATAGATCCGCAGGCGCCAGAAGGGCATGTCATATTCGCCATCAGCGTTCTCCAGGTCGCTGGTATGAATTGCAGCAAACCATTCTCTATTGCCATCCCCGTCAAAGTCGCCGGTCGTCACAAAGGTCTCAGCATTGGCCTCTCCAAAGCGCACCGAGTCAATCAGCACTTCTTCGTAGGTATTACCATTCACATACTCGAACGCCATCAAATCGGCATCAGCATCGCCATAGAGAAGTTCTGGCCTGCCATCTGCGTCTGCATCGGCTGTCCACAACCTGGAAAGCCCAGGAGCCAGATTCTCCGG
>CAZLKP010000109.1:10478-11933 GCA_964560095.1 uncultured Bacteroidia bacterium | reverse complement strand
ACAAGTCGATATTCGGGCATGAAGGCCTACGCCCAATCCAAGCTGGCCAATATTTTTTTCACCAAGGAACTGGCCCGTCGACTGCACAAAAACAACATTCATGTGAATTGTCTTCACCCTGGCACTGTGGCCACAGATATTATCGACGAAATGCCAGGATGGCTACAGCCTTTCCTCGCCATAGGAAAACTGCTGATGCTCACGCCGAAACAAGGAGCAGAAACAACCATTTTCCTGGCCTCCTCACCCGAGGTGGAAACTGTTACCGGTGAGTATTTTATCAAACAGCGACCCAAAGAAGCCAGCGCCATCACTGACAATAAAGAAATCGCGGCCAGACTTTGGCAGGTGAGCGAAGCATTGGTGGAGCAGGGGTTGAGGGAATCAAACAGATGAAAGCCCGCTGGATCCTGACCTTCGCAGGCCTCATCAGTCTGCTCATGGGATGGGGAGCCACCCGGCTGTCATATAATTATGACGTTGAGAGCTTTTTCCCTCCCGGGGATCCCGAGTGGCAGTTTTTCCAACAGATTCAAGATTCATTTCGTGTGGAGGGAGAATTCGTGACGGTTGGGCTGGAACTGGACCATAGCTTTTTTCGAGAAAAAGCCTTTCTCCGTCTGCACAATCTGACCCAACATGTGAACAGCCTTCCGGCCGTTGAAGAGGTCATTTCTCCAACCAATCTTCACCACCTCATCTTCCCCTCGTTTGAGCCAGACTGCGATACTTCCGCAAGGTCTCTGCTCCCGGATCTGACTATTCGGGGATTTCGTGACTTTTTGAATGCCAGATTAATACCTTCAGAAGCGCCCTTTTTCCATCCTGCGGATCCATCTCGACATGGACGCGATTCGGTCTTATTCTGGGCTTATCCGGATATTAGGCCCCGTTTTTTTTCGGATGACGCCAAAGCCTGTTCCTTTTTTATTCGGGTGCATGATCACTTACCAGCTCGGGAGCGGGAAGCCTTCGTGGCGGATATTCGAGCAGCCATTGATCATGCGGGCTTCGACAGGGCCTTCCTTTACGGTGAGCTGATCGCCGGGGATACCAATGTGCAAGTGCTACAGCAGGAAATGCAGCGACTTTCGATCATTGCGGCCGTCCTGATCCTGGTGGTGTTGTTTCTGGCATTCCGGTCATTTCGGGGCATTCTGCTTCCGATCATCCTTGTCGCTACCACTGTGCTGTGGACCATGGGCTTGATGGGCCTGTGTGGCGGGGAGATCAATCTCATGACGGTCCTCATTCCGACCATCGTATCGATTGTTGCTTTGAGTGATTCGATTCACATCCTTTCTGGGCTTCGGGAGCACAGCACACGTACTTCCATCCGGATAGCTATGACCCACACGCTTCGGCGGATTGGCACGGTCATTTTTCTGACATCAGCCACCACGGCGATCGGCTTTTTGACCCTGGCCTGGTCTGATGTAAAGCCCTTTGTCACAT
>CAZLKP010000109.1:0-10468 GCA_964560095.1 uncultured Bacteroidia bacterium | reverse complement strand
TATGCTTCTGAATGTGATAATACCGGGGCTGAAACGGCTACTGGTGTTCTGTTCGCCTGGATCCTGTCGGTGGTCCTCCTCCCAGCCCTTGTGGAGCTGGTCGGCATTCGGCTCCGCGAGCCCGTTCGGGGGTGGAGCCTTTCTGCGTGGATGTCGGGACCATTGGCCGACTGGATCCGGCATTGGCGCCGGGAGATCCTGGTCGGGGCAGGTATGCTGCTGCTGATCTCGGTTGCGGGCGCATCGCAGGTTCGGGTGAATGCAGGATTGTACGACGATATTACCTCCCGTGATGAATTCAGCCGGACGCTGAGCTTTTTTGAGCGGCATTTTGGGGGAATTCGCTCCGTTGATTTGCTGCTGACGCCGGGAGACAGCGCCCAATCCCAGCTGGAGGACCGGGTAATGGCAGAAACCGAGCACCTTCACCACTTTATGCGGGATACCTATGGAGTGCACCAAATCACGGATGTCACGGTGCTGGTGAAACGCATGGCCCGGAGTCTGACGGCCGGAGATCCGGAAGCCTGGGACATTCCTGCAGACAGCAGTCGAATGAATGTCATTCGCTTCCTTTTTTCCCGGGAATTTCATCACCTGGGGCTTAGCGAATGGTTGTCCCGTGATTTTCGGATGGCAAGGCTGGCCGGACGTATGAAGGATGTGGGAAGTTGGGAAGTTGCGAGAAAAAGCGAACAATTGGAGGCTTTCGTGCGGGATTCTATTGATTCAGATCTCCTTCACATTAGGCTCACTGGGATTCCCTACCTGCTCGACAAAACCAACGAGGACATCTCCCGCAAACTCTTCGCAGGGCTTCTTTTCGCCATTGCTCTGGTTTCATTGCTGATGGGCTTGATGTACCGCTCCTGGTTCATGGTGCTGGTTGCGATCCTGCCCAATGTCTTACCACTGCTGCTGATTCTGGGCCTAATCGGTTGGCTGGATATCGGGATGAAAATGAGTACTGCGGTCACCTTCACCATTGCCTTTGGCATTGCGGTGGATGACACCATCCATATGATGAGCATGCTGAGGAAGGAACTCGCCTCTGGTAAAACAGCAGTTCAGGCGATTCGGCGCTGCTTCGGTATCACCGGGCGGGCGATTGTGGTCACGTCGGTGATCCTGGTTTGCGGATTTGGCATTTTGCTGTTTTCCTCTTTTTACTCCTCTTTTTTAACTGGCCTGCTGATCAGTGTGGCCCTACTCCTGGCTTTGTTTTCGGACCTGCTCCTGTTGCCAGCGATGCTCCTGACCATCAAAAAAGAGGCTGTCTCAAAAGGGGCAGGCTCTTAGGGTGAGGGCAGCGTCGCCTTCTGAGAGGGAGGCAATAACACTCCCTGGGTCACCAAATCATAAATCGCCGAAACATGCCTCCGCATTTTTTTTGAGGCTGTCTCGACTTACGAAACAGCCTCCTCGTGCAAAAATGTCTTTGTGTTTTATCGACGGCGAAAAATGAACACCCCCCCTTCGTCTCCAACATTGGACAGGGCATCTCCTCTCGGGTTTTGAACGGTATTGCGCTGCACCACCACCGACACCGCATGAATCAGGTCATTGGCGCGAATGGCATCCTGCTCAGTACTGTTGAGGAAGCGAATGAGATAGCGTGCAAAGGGGCTGTTTTCGCCAGGCTGCCCGTCCCATACCTTTTCAATATCGCCGGAAGTAAATGCCCAGCGGGAACGGTTGGTTTCATTGACGATGCTACGGGTACGGGCAAACAGCGACCCGGCATAGCAGGCGTCTGCAATGAGCAGCGAGTGATGGGAGTTGATGGTTCGAAGGTAGTCGTGAATGGTAGAATTCCGGATAAAATCCGGCACTTTGTTTAGCCGGGCGTCGCTAGGCACCCAGTAACCCAGTCCGGCATCGCTATCATAAAATCCATGGCCAGCGAAGTAAATCAGCAGATTATCATTTTCTCCGATGTCATCCTGTAACTGCTCAAACAGCTCAAGGATATTTTCCCGGGTCGCCTGCTTGTTGAAAAGCGTGATGACATTTTGCTGCTCAAACTGAAACCGGGTCGTAAGCACATAAGAAAGGTCGTTACAGTCTCTGACCGCGTTGTGCAATGGATTCCAGAAATTGTATTCATTGATCCCGATGAGCACAATGTAGTTTTTTCCTCCAAACTCGTTAATTGACTGGTCGCGATGTTGGGAGGTAGGATAATTGACCGAAGGCCGCGGCTCTTGCGGTTGTGGTGCAGAGGCATAGGCATGATGAGGATCTTTGCGGACGAGTTTGAGGGAGAATGTCTTTCTAGACACATTGCGAAAACGGTCCAGTGCCACGATTTCGACGCTGGTGTAGTCTTCCCGCATCTGCAAGGAGGCCATGAATGTGCCATCCGGCGCGAGGCGGATGGGATAATCATTGATTTTCAATTCGGACACACCGGACACATCATAGACTCGTCCTTTAATCATCTGTGATCTTTCGGTCACCTGCACCGGTCCATGCGTAATGGCCGGAGAAAAGAGAGAAATCTGCGGGCCAGTATTGTCCACGGATTTGATCTCTGAAATTCTCAGATAATCTACCTCGACAGCCATGTTGCCACCGATGGTGAATCCGAAGTCATTACCAAACAGATCTCTGGCGGGCATCTGGGCGACAAGTTCTTCATTGATGAAGAAATACCAGCGCTCAGCCACTTTTCTTACCATGAGCGAATTGTAAGAGTAGCGTGTGAGACTACCGCTGGGCTGCCATCCCTGCAGGTCGTAATTTCGGGTGTTTCTTACCTCCACGATCCTAAAGTTTCCTTCGGGTGTGAAGAGAAAGTCGTATTCATTTCCTCTGATATCTCTGCCAAACGTCAGTCCGATAGGACCATGCTGGTTACCTCGCACGTATCGCATTCGAATCTCCACCTCGTAATTTCCGGTGTGATTCATCGGCACAGAGCGCCGCTTGGTGTAGGAGAGATCATCCAGGGTGGCAATAAAGAAATCACCATCGCGGATCTGTTCCTGCAGCATCGGCTGACCGATGTCCCATGACAGACTGTTGTTTTCGAATTCGTCGAAGAAGGCATTTTGTTTGTCCCGGCCCGGAATGCCGAAATAATCGGTTGGTTCCCAATTACCTCTGTAATCTTGAGCGATGAGAGAGACACTTGCCAGCAAAAGCAAGGGGAGCATGAATGCGTGAATGGGACGGTATTGGAGAAATGGCCACTTCATGTTCCGAAAAAAGGTTTGTCAATTGGCCCTGAATGAACCAGAAATAGAACGAAAGGTAGTGAAAAGCTTTGCCGAAACGATAACCGGCATTCTTGGAACTTGGAAAAAGATGGAGGATTTAATTCAGCATTTGGGTTAAAATTAATGAAAAAAATCCACAGCAAAAATCATTTTTGTCCGCTTTCTAAGCCGCTGATGCATCGATTTTGCTGGTCCAGGATCCACGCCACCGTATCAACGCCATCTGCAAAGTCGTCAATGGCTGGGAGCTGGGCCTTGCCATAAGGAAGATCTACACCTACCACACACTGGATCTGGTCCCGATGTTTTTGATACATTTCCTCCCAGGCAACCATACTTGGCAGGGTGATTTCGTGCAACACCCCCATTGATGCATACCTCAGATTCTGAACAGGAACTCGCAGGATTGTGCCGCTGTCAATCACATTCTCGCCGACCATGCCTCTCCTAATAAGTTCGATCAAATAACGTTCCAGATAAAGCGGATGAAGTTGATCAGAAGGAAAGTTCCGCAGGCTTTCGGACCAAAGTGTCTCAGAAACACCCGGTAATACGACGATTGAAGACACGCTTCTGCAGCCCAATCCCTGGTAAGAAAAAATGTCTGACAACAGGTAACCCATCTCTGTTTGTGTCGTCCAATCGCCCAAAACAGCTACGGAATAGCGGTTTTTCCGGATCAGTGTCGGGGTGCCCCGGTAGTGAGAGCCCAGGTAGCGCGCCGTGTTGTTAGAGCCGGTGCCAATCAGGATATCCGCTCCCGGTAACTTTTTATCAAAAAAAAAGATTTCCTCTACAAGTGATGACTTCGCGACCCATTCGTTCAAAACCCAACGAATCAATACCTGATCCTGACGTGAGGGTTTCAGGACAAGTCGCTGTCCGCTACCCAGGACACACAACACATCATGCATGCACACCAACGGCAAATTACCGGCAGCCACCACCCCGACTGTGAGTGGTTCCGCCTTCGGATACGAATAGGAACCGAAGAACGTCTCTAGGGTTTCCGGGTTCAACCACGTGCGAATCCCTGCCACGCTCTGTCGGATATCCCGCTCCGAAAACCACGGATTGTCAGCCACAGCCGCTTCGATTACCTCAGAGGGTATGCGATCCGGATCCAGAATGTCATACAAATGAAACAGAAAAGGCGGCATGAAACAGCTGATGCAGATATATGAGTATCAGTAGGGTCGAAATCTAGCCCTTTTTTGTGAGGGTTGAAACTGCCTGGAGAATGGCGTAACAATCCCTGCTTGCACAGAGCGAGATCATGACTCATCGCTGGATTGATGCCAGATGTCCTCCCTAATCTTCGTACCTTTTTGCTTTAAATTCATTTCGTATGATTCGCCTTCTTCAAACATCCGCCCTTTTCCTCCTTCCTCTCCTCATGGCTGCACAAACCGATTCGCTCCCCTACCGCATCATTCCCGAGGCACCTGATGATTTTGGTCCGGGGTCCATGCTGTCACGTATGGTGGACGGCCTGGGCTTCCGGTATTATTGGGCGACGGAAGGGCTGAGAGAAGAGGATCTGGTCTTCCGACCATCAGACGGGGCCAGAACCACGGAAGAAACCATCCGGCACATGTACGATCTCTCAACGGCGATCCTGGCTGCTGCTGAGCAGCGACCCAACGAACGAAGAGAAGAACCCGACCGTAGTTCGTCGGAATATCGGGTGGCCACCCTTCAAAATCTCGCCACAGCTTCAGCTACATTCCGAGGGATGAATACCGAAGAAGTTGAACAGTGTCAGGTCATCTTTAAACGAGGCGGAGAGGAATACCCCTATCCGGTATGGAACCTCATTAACGGACAGATTGCCGATGCGATCTATCACACCGGACAAATCGTATCCTTTCGACGCAGTGCCGGAAATCCCATCTCGGAAGGGGTGAATGTATTCTCAGGGACAAAGCGGGAGTAAGCCCGGACTATTTCTCCTCCCCACCTTTTTGATTGCCTTCCCTTTGTTGGTGGACACCCGAATCACATACACACCGGCCTGAAGGTTTTCTGTGGAGTAGAACAGAAGGATTGTCTCTAATTGCCATTTCTATGATTCTCCCTTCTACCCGTCGAATTCTCCTTTACCCGCTGGAGTGGCTCTATACCTCCTGGATGCGCAGGCGCAGACGTTGGTATGAGGCCCGGCCCGAACGGCGACACAAGGCAGCGGTCCCTGTGATTTCTGTGGGAAATCTATCCATGGGCGGTACCGGAAAAACCCCCATGGCCATCTGGCTGATGCAGCAATATTTCGATCAGGGAAAAAGGCCCGCCTACCTCAGCCGGGGCTACGGGCGAAACAGTTCCGGTTACATGCTCCTTTCACCTGATCACCATGCCCGTGAGGTCGGCGACGAATCCCTGATGGTAGCCCTCCGATTCCCCGATCTGCCGGTGGCGGTGTGTGAGTCTCGCAAGGAGGGCATACAGCGCCTGACAAAGACCCAACAACCGGATGTCATCATTTTGGACGACGCCTTTCAACATCTCAAGGTGCACCGCGATGTGGACATGGTCATGATGGATGCCGGGCGCATGCCGGATCAGGATTTCCCATTTCCAGGTGGGCGCCTACGTGAGCCTCTCTCCACTCTGGCCAAAGCCGACCTCTTCGTGATCAACAAGCTGAGGTCCGAACAACAGTGGAATCAGCTCCGGATGCGCATGGCCCCGTGGGGGAAGCCCGTTTACGGAACAAAACTCCGCCCCTCCGGACTGCTCGCTCTCGACAGACAAACACAGCCGCTGCCTTCGACTGGTCAATCCGTAATCCTGTTTTCCGGCCTCGGAAACAACCATTCATTCCGTTCGCTCGCTGAATCCATGGGCCTTCCGGTGAAACAGCACTTCACTTTCGGGGATCATCACTTTTACCGATTGTCAGATCTGGACAAGATCCTCCAACTCAGTCGGCAATATCCCGAAGCATTGCTGCTCACCACAGAAAAAGACCTGATGCGGCTCCGGCACCATAAGGGCCTCCACGCCGAACTCGCAGAAAGAATTCACGCAGTGACCGTGGAACTGATATGGATGGAAAAAGCATGGACAGTGCCGGTCTGAAGGACGACACAAACCTAGGAAGAGTCCTCCAATCCGCAGAGTCCCCACGGGACTGGAGAAAAGGATACAAGTAATCTGGGGTTTGTTTCCGCGGGACAAAGAGATCGGTGTGTAGGCCAAATGCGTAGATCGGATTACTGAGGGGGACGGCTCCAAAGCCAAAATGGATCGCTGAATTCGGATGGTCGCCGCAGTCCTCCCGGGCAAGCACAGCAAAGCCCAGGAAAACGAGCATCGCACAGGTACATGGGCCTCCATTTCATGGCATGCAGGTATGGAGTTGGGAAGGAGAAGGGGAGCGGGGGCAGTATTGGGGAAAGTAAGATGGATAAGAGTAGTCTGTTTGAAGAAATAAGCAAGAAATCATTTTCTTTCAATTATTTTTGAAAGTTATTGAACACATCGTGGAGAGGTCCGTAAATTAGATAAGAAACGAACCAAATCATGACTGTGATTAACCGAATCTATCGCCTGTTTGCTTCCGAAGAAATTGGACATGGGCCGCGAATGCTGGCGCTTCTGTATGCCATTGTCAACCTACCGGCTGTACTGCTGGCACTTCTAGCCATCTGGCTCTGGCCTATCACAATTCCCGGTATGGTTATGTACGCCTTTTTCTGGCGCTCTGCCTTCCGCCCCGGATCCTGGATCCACACCAAAGGACTCTGGACCTGGACCATATTTTACAATATCTTTTTCCTGCTCATCAGCGCCTTTTTTGTTCTAGAAGGGTCTTTCAGTGGAGCTGTCTGGGTATTAATACCGATGATGCTGAACATCGGGATCTCCGGAGTAGCCCTGCGATCTCTGATTGATCACCGCGCGGCACAGGAGGTTGACTTGTCTGGTAGCGAGTGGAATATGTACGAATACCCAAATGAGGTAGAATCAAAAGCAAGCGATCGCCAAGCAGTGGAACGTTTGGGACTGGAATCTTGGGAATAAAAAATGCCTCATTGATTGGAGGAACCTGTAAATGCTTGTGAAAATAATTCCGATTCTACACATCTTTTACTAATGAATTTCCGTTTCTAAGGACATTCAGGATCGAATATTCATGAAGCGACTGGCTCAGGCTACGGGCGTATTGGAAAACACTGTGATGCTCAACTTCCGCACCGACGTGGAAGTTCTGAAGAGGATTTTGCCTTTTCCCTTTGATCCCCGCCTTGTGGATGGTTTCGGACTGGTAAGCATCCTGCTTTTTCGGATGAAAGACCTGTATTGTGAAACCAACATCGGTTGGCCATCTCTTCCGTCGGACCATGTGTTGTATCGCATTTCTGTTTCCTTTAATCATGGTGGCCGCAGACAGAGCGGCATGTATATCTTGCGGCATGAGGTCAATACCCGGCTTCCGCTTCGCCAGAGAAGAAGAGGGCTTTTTCCACTTGCTGGGAGCCCTGTCCGATGGAATAAAAATCCTTGGAAGGATCAGTTTGAGTGGACGCTGAAAAGCGGAAGCCGAACCAAACTGCAGGTGAAGGCCAGACCAGGGCGATCATTTTCCGGAGGTTCCTTGTTTCAGAACTTGGAGGAAGCAGCTGATTTTTTCAGCCATGAGCGGTTTGTACTTGCTCCGAGGTATCAACAGTCTATTTTCAGTTCAACACATTTCCTGCCGCTATCTTGGGAAGTAAAACCCCTGCAAGTGCTGCGACTCAAGACCGACTTTAAGCAGCTTGCCAACCTGTTCCCATCAGACCGTATCTTCTATGACTCCGGCCTCATGTGGCCACAGATGCCCTGCAAATGGCAAAAATCCGGTGACATCATCGTACCCCGGCCCTTCGGGCAGTTGATTCTCAACAGAAAGACTTCCCAGCCCGTTTCGGGTGAGTAGATGAGCAGGTTGGACTGGCGCGAAAAATTGAGCTATTTCGTCTTAGTTGCTTACATTTATTTGAATTTCAAGAAAAAAAGATGATCAGATCCATTCTCTTGCTGCTGTTCGTAGGGCTCACTGTGACTGTAGTTGCCCAGGATACCACCCAGCAGGATACATTCACTGCCCAAAGAGGAATAAGAAATCCTGAGGCAGACATGATGCTTCCCAGAGGACCCCTGCTGTCTTCTCAACAACTCGATCTGAAAAAGTGGCATTACAGCATTGAGTCTGCCATGCGGGAGCCTGAGAATGTGTACAAACTCTCCCTTAGAGATCAGGATCTGAAAGTGTTTCCCCTGGAGCTTACCCGCTTCCCCAATCTCCAGGTACTCAATCTCTCAGCCAATAAGATTAAAGTTGTGCCTCCTGTCATTGAAGAAATAGAGAATCTTCAGGTTCTCATTCTGGCTAACAACAAAATCAAATTCCTTCCGGGATCCATGGGGGAGCTCGAAAATCTTACTCATCTTTATTTGGGAGGGAATAAGCTAGTCATGGTTCCGGCATGGGTCGGAGGCTTGGCCAAGTTGCGCAAGTTGGACCTTACCTACAACCGCCTCACCCAATACGAGGTAGAGCAGCTGCAAAATCGCTTGCCACGCTGCGAGATAACGCATTGATTGGCTTGTCCTTCACAGTTTGTCGTGGTATTTTTGTCGCTCAATCGAATCTGGACATGCTGGAAAAAATCAAGCAACTAAAGGCCGACGTAGAGGCTTTCGTCGTTTCCTCCGAAGAAGATCTGACAGAATACCGCCGCCAATTCACCAACAAAAAGGCCGTGATCAACCAGTTGTTTGCAGACTTTCGCGAACTTCCAGGAGACCAGAAACGCGATGTAGGCAAACCTCTCAACGAGCTCAAGCGGCTTGCTCAGGCCCGCCTCGAAGAATTTCAGCAGGCACTGGAGCAGCAACCGCATTCTGCTGAGCGGCCAATGGACCTCACTTTGCCGGGTGATCCCGGCCTGCCAGGGGCGCGCCATCCGCTCAGCATTGTCCTGAATAAGATCGTAAGCGTATTCGAACAGCTCGGATACACGGTGGCTGAAGGACCTGAAATCGAAGACGATTTCCACAATTTCACGGCCCTTAATTTTGAAGACAACCACCCGGCCCGGGACATGCAGGATACCTTTTTTGTGAGAAGAGATCCTGATTTTCTGCTTCGTACACACACCTCTTCCGTGCAGGTGCGGGTCATGCAAGCGTCTGAACCACCGCTCCGGATTCTCGCTCCTGGAAGGGTCTATCGGAATGAGGCGATATCGGCCCGGGCCCATTGCTTCTTTCATCAGGTCGAAGGACTGGTGATCGACAAAGGGATAAGCTTTGCTGATCTTCGCCAGTCTCTGCAGTATTTTGCCAATGCCATGTTTGGCGAACAGGCAAAGATTCGCCTGCGACCCAGCTATTTTCCATTCACCGAAATCAGTGCAGAGATGGATGTGTGGTGGGGCCTCGAAACCGAGGAGGACTACCGCATGACCAAAGGCACCGGCTGGGTGGAAATCATGGGATGCGGCATGGTCGATCCCAACGTGCTGACAAATTGCGGGATAGATCCGGAAATCTACAGCGGTTTTGCCTTCGGCATGGGCGTGGAGCGGATTTCCCAATTGCTTTATCGCGTACCGGATTTACGACTGTATTCCCAGAATGATCTTCGTTTCCTGAGGCAATTTGAGAAGATTGATGCCTGAGCGGCTTATCGCTTCTCCACCCGCTTTTGTAGCACAGTGTTTCCTGTCCGGATCATCACAAAATAACTTCCTGGTGGATAGGCGCTCATGTCTATGGTGGATGCCTGTGTGCCGAGCCGGAGTGTCCTGCTGGTCATCTCCTGTCCGAAAATGTTGATCAGGCTCATGGAAGCATCCTGCTGTTCACGCCAACCGAATTCGAGATGGAGCACCTGATCAACCGGATTGGGAAAGGCCCGAAGAAAATCCGAGACTGATTGATTGCCCGACAGGTTGACGATGGAGCTTATGTGAGAATTTCCATCAAGATCCACTTGTCTGATCCGGTAGAATACTTCTGTCCCTTCTTGGACCCCTGGAGTTCTGTCCACGAAGCCGTATGCCTGTGGTTGGAAGGAATTTCCTGCTGCGACAACCTGCCCTATTGGGCTAAAGTTTGAGCCGGTATAAGATCTTTCTACCTCAAAGAAATCACTGTTGATCTCGGAGGATGTGCTCCAGGTAAGCTCAATCATGCTGCCATTCCAGGCGCCCTCGAAGGAAGCCCACTCAACAGGGAGCAGGGTGGAGTACACA
>CAZLKP010000108.1:7403-11943 GCA_964560095.1 uncultured Bacteroidia bacterium | reverse complement strand
TTACCGACTATTACGGCTGCACGGTAGGTACCAAGACTATCACCGTTGATTCCAACGTCGGTATGGACGATCAGCTGGAAAAGGCAGGTATCCTCACCTTGGAAGCTTTCCCCAACCCAACAGAAAGCATGGTACGGGTCCAGGTGGTTCTGGCCCAAATGGAAGACCTGAAAGTGAGCGTCTATGACGGAAACGGTCGTCGCGTTTTTGCTGAGCAGGTAAGTGCGCTTCAATACAACCAGGATCTCGATATGACTGAGCTTCCGGCTGGTGTGTACATTCTGCACGTTCAGACTTCTCAGGGAACAGCCTCTCAGAGACTTGTGCGCCGCTGATCTGACTGATTAATCAGATAAAAACCCTCCGAAGTCTCAAACTTCGGAGGGTTTTTTTGAGGGGTATTAGCCTGTTTGTCTTCTATTCCATCACCAGTTTTTTGGTCATGGAGCGATCATTCACGGTAATGGAGAGGAAATAAACCCCAGGACTCTCGCCGGAGATATCGATGTCGTTCTGGTAAATTCCCTGGAACTGAGGCTGATCCTCCTGGTACACGACTTTTGCGTGGAGGTCGCGAATGGTAACATTCACCGCTCCTTCTTCATCAGCCTGGAATTGCAGCGAAAATCGGCCATTGTTCGGATTGGGGTAAAAGGAAAGCTCGTCCAGTTGTAGGGAATTGTTGAGAAATGCACCGGAGTCGCGAAGCATGTCCATGTCTTTCTTATTGGGCTCCTTGACTTTGATCTCGATTTGTATCACCTCAGTATGTTTCATGTCCACGACCTGGTCATCTTCCCCCAGAATCTCTCTGAGTCGGCTCACCATTTCATCCCGATCTTCCAATTCTAACGCCTCTTCCAGTCGGGTTTTGTCTTCTTCGCTCAAATCTCCACGGTCGATCATGAACACGCGATGATCCATGTCTATATGCTTTATGCTTTCGCTGTCTTCGGTCCGGAAGTGAAAAACCTTTACCCCTTCGCCATCACCTTCACCGACCCAGGCGCTATCCTGCCCAAGCGGAACTTCCTTGACCTCACCATTGCGATTAATGATCACCTTTTGATCTGCTCCTTCTCCGACGACCTGTACCTCCACATCTTCTGCCCTGGCATTTCCTTCATCCAGACGGATAACACGAATCTGCTCTCCTTCACCTCCGAACTCCGGGCCTTTGACGTCGACTTGCAGAACTTCCCCCTCATCGGTGGTCCAGGTACTGTTGGTAGATCCTTCGATGATCCGGGTTTCGCCATCACGAACGATCTTTACCTTCATGGACCCGTCTGGCTGCTCATCGACATCTACATCAAACTCCAGCTCCTGGCCTTGGTCGATCTCCATGTTGTTTCCGTCTTCGTTTGTGATCCGGATGCGCATCATGCTGGCCGATTCTGACGGTTTGTCCATGCCGAGGCTTTCTATGACCTCCTGCGGATCCTGTCCGGGTTGCAGGATGATGGTCGTATCCACGGAGGTTTCGACGCCTTTTACATTCTTTTTCATGATCAGGCGGATCTGGCGATCCGATGCTGCCTCTTGAGCCATCAGGCCATTGAGGGTGAGTCCGATCAAAGCCAGACTCAGCAGAAGTGTGAAGATTTTTTTCATGACACTTGAATTAATTGTTGATCTGAAACCGGAAACTTCTCGGCTTCATTGCAGGATCAAAACTACCGGAAGGAAGTCCCCCAAACACCCAACAGTAGGTTAATCTCTGTTAATGAAACGTTAATCTGCCGGGGATCGAAGTGGGAGTTTGTTAAATTTGGGGTGTAGAAATAAGAAAAAGGAACTATGTCTCCCATTCGCCTGTATAGCATCATTGCCATCATGAGCCTGGCCCTGCTGGGAATCATTGGCATACAGGTAAGCTTGTTGAAGCGGTCTCTGGAGGCGAACCGGGCGAATTTCGAGGCCGGCGTTAATGACGCGCTCCATGAGGTCGTGTCACAGATGGAGGCCCAGCGAATGAAAACTCACGTAGTGAGTATGCAGGATCGGGTGGAAGTCATTCGTGAACGCGGCCCTATGATGGGAAGGATTCCCATGGACCTTAGGGACATGACTGCCGATGTAGAAGAAATTCAGATGTTTGAATGGCGGGATTCGATGGAATTGGTGTTTGAAACTGACTCCGGTGTCCACCGAAAACCCTCTACGACTGTGGTCTGGATGTCGGGGAGCAGCATACGGACGGAAGCAGAAGACCAGATACTGAGGGTCGAGATACAGGGAGACCCGGGCTCTGTCAACCTGATGAAGAGCACCTTGGAAAAGCTGGAGGGAATGGCAGAAAATACACCGATCCGGGTTGACACGACGGTTGTGGAGGATCTGCTCACCCGCAAGCTGAAAGATCAGGGACTGGATCTGGATTATGAATTTCAGGTTTACCTGGATACTGCAAAGAATCTAATGGATTCTTATGCCAGTCTGCTGTCAAAGGAAACATCTGTCAGGCACGAAATCGAACTTTTTCCCAATCTGTCCCGAAACAACCCTCCCAAACTGGTGGTGTTATTTCCGGGGGAATCGTCGTATCTCTTCCAGTCTATTTGGCGGGAGGCAGCTGGCTCACTGTTGTTCAGCACGATCATCTTGCTCTGTTTTGGCCTCACAGTTTGGACTATTTTCCGGCAAAAGCGGCTCTCAGAGATGAAAAATGACTTCATCAACAACATGACCCATGAGCTCAAGACGCCCATCGCCACCATTGGTCTGGCCGCTGAATCTCTGGCCCAGCAGCGGCATCAGGCTGATCCGGCATTCATTGAGCGATATACTGGTATTATCCGGGAGGAAAACAAGCGGATCAACCAGCAGGTGGAACGGGTGTTGCAAGCGGCCCAGTTTGACAAACAGGAAATTGAGCTCAACAAGACGACAGTTGAAATGAAAGACCTGCTGGCTGAGGCAATCCGCCATTACCAGCTGCAAGTGGAAGAACGAGGAGGGTCGCTCTCCCTGGATCTGGAAGGTCAACCTGTGATCCGGGCGGATCGGGACCACCTGCTGCATGTGGTAACCAACCTTCTGGATAATGCCAATAAGTATTCTCCAGGATCACCACAGATTACTGTCAGTTGCAAACAGCGCAAGGGCTGGACAGATATTCTGGTTACCGATCGGGGGAAGGGAATTTCCAAGAGTAACCAGCAGGCGATTTTCAAAAGGTTTTACCGCGAATCCACCGGCATGCTTCACGAGGTGAAAGGCTTTGGCCTTGGACTGAGTTATGTGCGCGAGGTAGTGGAAGCCCATGGCGGAGAGGTGTCTGTCTCCAGCAAAATGGGTGAAGGGAGCACATTTACCGTTTCGATACCGAATGTGGAAGTTTTCGCGGACGACACCCAATTTACTTCCTGATGGCGCGAATTCTCCTTGTTGAAGACGAAACCAATTTTGGCGCGGTGCTCCGTGATTATCTTCAGATGAATGGACATACGGTGACGCTGGCCACGGATGGGCAGGCTGGATTTCGCGCGTTTTACGAAGGAGAATTTGATCTGTGTATTCTGGATGTGATGATGCCGAAGGAAGATGGATTTTCCTTGGCCAGAAAAATCCGCGGATCTCAGCCCGGACAGCCGCTGATGTTTCTCACAGCACGGCAGATGCAGGAAGACAAAAACCACGGACTCCGCCTTGGAGCGGATGATTATCTCACCAAGCCGTTTGACTCAGAAGAGTTGCTATTGCGCGTGGAAGCCATTTTGAAGCGGACAAAGGGAGCCGTGGCCATGCCTGCCCCGGAAGGGATTTCCTTTGGACGTTTCACTTTTCAGCCCCGAAGCCACCGTCTCACCTCTGATGCCGCAGAGGAAAAATTATCACCCAAAGAGTCAGAACTGCTGGAATTGCTCCTTATTCACAAAAATGACCTGCTTCCCCGTGAAACAGCCCTGCAGAAATTATGGGGAGAAGACACCTACTTCAATGGGCGCAGCATGGACGTATTTATATCCAAGCTCAGAAAGAAACTTCGCTCCGACCAACGGATATCTATCGAAAATGTGCATGGAAAAGGATTCCGGCTGAATGTGGAAGCCTGATGTGCAGGTGTTACTCGTAAGACCGGGTCCAGTAGAACGGCAAGGCCAGGCATTCGCGCAGCGTGCCAAACACCTCCATTCCCAGGCTGCCAAATCCACCCGAAACACCGATAACTTCATCGATCTGCTGTCCAAATTGCTCAAAGGCATACCGGGTGCGCCGGAGATGGAAGGTGTGAGAAATGATCACAACAGTTGCCTCCTCCGGAAATCGTCCGGAAAGATTGCGTGCACTGGCAAAGGTGCTGATGCCGAGGGTGTCGGTCTCAATGGCCTCTTTGGGGATTCCCTGCCCCACGAGATAGGACTTCATGACGGTGGCTTCGTTTTTTCCAGAAATGCTTTTTCCGCCTGTCATCCAGAGCTTTTCGACCATC
The DNA here is from genome assembly GCA_964560095.1 of uncultured Bacteroidia bacterium. GTDB lineage: Bacteria > Bacteroidota > Bacteroidia > J057 > J057 > JANQTF01. The sequence continues at coordinate 7,508 of CAZLKP010000108.1, read as the reverse complement.
CCTGTCTGAAACAATTCGGTCGCCTTGTCGAGGCGCGACGTCAGTTTTTCGGAGGGGGTCCCATCCGCTTCCACTTTGGTACCCATCACAATGCCAATATCAACC
>CAZLKP010000108.1:3444-7393 GCA_964560095.1 uncultured Bacteroidia bacterium | reverse complement strand
GGGCAGGGGTATGACTGCCCACAGAAAGGATCAGCACAATGAGGGTGAAGCCCAGAGCGGCGACTGTCAGAATGGAAATAAGAACCCAACGCTTTACAGACACATCCATCAAATTTCCAAACACAAAATTCGGGCCGAATTGAAGAATTGCGAAAAGAAGTTGTGGGGTCAATTTCCGGGCACAACCATGAGTTTATGTATCTTCGGCCAAATAAATGACAGCGTCCATGCGATTTATTCTGATCATTCTCTTCACCGTTTGTTTTTCACCTCTTTGCGCAGCCATCTATGAATATACCCTGCAGGCCATGGCTCCCAACGCCCACACCTATCTGGTGACCGTGGAAGTGAGGCCTCAGGCCGGAGATCACAGTCTCCTGAAAATACCCGCCTGGCGTCCCGGCCGGTATTACGAGCAGGATTTTGCGGCTGGAGTTTCGCATTTTTCCGTTACCAATGAAAATGGCGACCCCCTCGATTGGGATAAATCCGACAAGGATACCTGGAGGATCTGGCATATGACCCGTCCCGGCAAGATTGTCGCCAAATATCGATACTACGCCAACAACATGGATTCTGGTTCTTCCTATTATGATGAGAACCACTATTACTTCAATCCCGCCAACCTGTTTATGTATCTCGATGGGCAGTATGATGGAGATGTCAGGCTAAGGCTGCCTGATGTGCCTGCTGACTGGAAACTGGCCTCGGCCCTCGACCGGGATGGAGATGGATCACTGGTTGCGGAGAGTTATCACAAATTCATTGATTCACCTTCGATTTTGGCCAAGGAGATGATTCAGACCTCCTTTGAGGATCAGGGTACCACTTTCTATCTGCACTTTCATGGGCAGGTGATTGATGGCTCGGATGAAACCATCGGGGCTGTGAGAGACATGGTGAAGGCTATTGCCATGGAAGAATCCGCCATTTTTGGTGGGTATCCCTTTGATGAGTTTCACTTTCTATATCGTTTTCTCCCCTATCCCCTCGGCCACGGGGTGGAGCACGAATTTTCTACCGTGATTTCCGTCGGGGCTTCGGTGACCGAGAATGAATCCCGCTTTGTGGGTCGCCTCCAGGGTCTCACCGCGCACGAACTATGGCACGCCTGGAATGTGAAGCGGCTGCGGCCAGCCGCTCTCTGGCCCTACGATTATTCCAGCCCCCAATACACCTCGCTACATTGGTTTACCGAAGGTGTCACAGACTATTACACCAAGCTGATTCTCAAAAGGGCCGGGTTGGTTTCCGAAGAACAATTTTTCAACATGATATCCGGCGTGATCGGCAGCATGGAAAACAACTACGCCAGCACCGTGGTCTCGCCTTCTATGTCCAGCCTGGATTCCTGGTTGGTGCGCTCCGAATACGGTAATCCCGACCACGGCATTTCCTATTACACCCAGGGAAGCTGGCTGGGTCTCCTCATGGACATTGAACTGCGCAGCCGTACCGACAATGAGGTCAGCTTCGACGATGTTTTCCGCTACCTGTGGGAGCAATACTACCTACAGGATCGTGGGGTGCCCGAAGATGGGGTTCAGGATGCACTGGAAGCATTGTCTCATTCGTCCTGGGATGCCTTTTTTGCGGACTATGTGCACGGCGTGACAGACATGGACTACAAAGCCATTCTGGATGATGCCGGGCTGGAACTTGTAGTGGAAGAAGATCAGGAGCCTGGCGCGCAGGGATTGGGCATTATCCGTTATGACAACATCAGTCAGGGTTTGCTCGTGAGAAAAGTGCACCCTGAAGGCGATGTGTTCCGGGCTGGAATGGGTGCCGACCAGCTGATTATGGAGATTGATGGGCAACCAGCGACAGAGATGGATCTGGACGATTATGTGAATGGACTTCGCACCGGGAGCACCATCCGGATGAAAGTGCTGAAAAACTTTTCCTATCTCGAGGATGTGGAGGTGACTTACGAGAGAAACTACGTGCCAAGAGATCACTCGCTGGAAAAGCAGGATCGATTGAAGAAGAAAGAAGAAAAATTGCTGACAGACTGGATGAGCTCGAAGCAGTAGGACGGATGGCTCCGGGGCGTTTGGGATCGTGCAGGGCAGAATCTCCGATTTCTTCAATCATTTGCGGATAATACCCCTGCAGAATGTGCTGGTGCTGTTTTCCCAGCCAGTCAATCACGTGGGCTGTCCGCTGCCGGGTACCTAGATCTCCGGAAACAGCTGTCAGATCACCTCAGCGAAGCGTTAAGGTTACGCCTGCTCGCCCTTCAAATTGCCCCAGGTAATCTATCGAAGTTGTGGATCCGGAGTTCCCGACCAGCATCCTGTTATACCACCACATTTGGGCAAAAAAGCCAATTCGTTCGTCCATCCAGATAGTAAGCCCTACATATGGGGAGAGAGAAAATCCAATTTGTCTCAGACGGATTGTTTCAATAGATGGATCTTCATTGAGGTTTCCGCCTTCCCACTGCCGAATGGTCCGGTTGGTCCATGCATACCCTACTCCTGCTTCAGCTCCCGCATACAAGGCCAAGTATTCATGCCTGTAGCCTCGTTTTTCCAGTCCCAGTGACAGGTGAGCAAATTGGGTCATCCCCGAATCCTGCTGGACTGTATTTCCGGCCCAGGGGTACAGGACTCTGTACTGAGGATATAGCCGATTCCTGAGATCCAGGCTCATCCTTTTCCACCATCCGGAAGAGTCTTTGCTTGTGAGTACGCCATAGTGAAAAGTTGTATGGTCAGGATTGGAAAGGGTTCGTGCGATCCCCGTTTCAAGTTCCCAGTGGGTTTGAGCAGATACAGGAGCTATATTCATCAGAGCTCCGACTAGGGTCAGGTAATAAACAAGTAGATTGTTCATGACATTCAATGGTAGTAGCCGACTTGGTAGGTTGGGAAAACTAAGAACAATTTTCTGCTAAAAGAGAGAAAAACAAATCCCGGTCATGATGTACGGTACTTGTGTAGGTGCTCTTGCAGAGCGGGAATCAGATCCTGTTCAAACCAGGGATTACGGCTGACCCAGACACCGTTACGGGGAGAAGGGTGAGGCAGCGGGAGAAACTCGGGCAGCCACTGATCAAAGCGTCGCACAGTTTCTGTGAGGGTGCGGGGCATGCGGTCTCCGAGGTAATACCTCTGTGCATAGCTTCCGATGAGAAGCGTGAGTCGGATGTTGGGCAGATGATCCCAGATAATTTGATGCCACTGAGGAGCACATTCGGGCCTTGGTGGAAGGTCACCCGATTTTCCCCGGCCCGGATAGCAAAATCCCATCGGCATGATGGCTACTTTTTTCTCATCGTAAAACTCTTCGTCGGTCATGTCCAGCCAGCGTCGAAGGTTTTTGCCACTTTGGTCATTCCATGGAATGCCTGACTCATGCACCTTTGTTCCCGGTGCCTGCCCGATCACCATCAGAGTCGACTCCGGATGGATCCGCACCACCGGTCTCGGCCCTAGTGGGAGATGGTCCTGACAGATGGTGCAGGCAGAAATACCGGATCTCAGTTGGCCAATCGGCTCAGGGCTCTGGTTTATCATGTTGAATCAGTTTCATCGAAGCCGGCAAGGCTAGTCCTGCCAGCTACACATCACTTCAGGTGGTCCACTTCCATTGTTCCCTATTCTCCCTCGGCCAGCTCGTGGGTGCGGAGAAAGGCATCCAGGGTGTTGCGCAGCAGCATGGCTACAGTCATAGGACCAACGCCACCGGGAACTGGTGTGATGAAGCTGACCTTTTTTGATACCTCTGGAAAATCCACATCCCCTACGAGTCGGAAGCCGCTTTTCCGGGAGCTGTCTTCGATTCGGTTCATTCCCACATCTATCACCACGGCGCCTTCTTTCACCATATCTTCAGTGATCAGACCGGGTTTGCCGACTGCCACGATCACAATATCTCCCTGTGGACAAATGCGCTTGAGCTCTTCGGCGGGTGTGTATTTGTGGCACAGGCTCACAGTGGC
>CAZLKP010000108.1:0-3434 GCA_964560095.1 uncultured Bacteroidia bacterium | reverse complement strand
TTACCGCCGCGAGACATCATGATTGATGTGGGGCGACCCACGATGCGACTTCGTCCGACAACGACACAGTGCTTGCCCTTGGTGGGAATGTTGTAGCGATCCAGCAGTTCGAGAATACCCGAGGGGGTGGCTGGCATAAGGCAGGGGAAATTTAGCGTCATGAGGCCAACATTGACCGGATGGAAGCCATCGACGTCTTTGGCTGGTAAGATGGCCTGTGTCACCTGCTGCGGCGTAATGTGATCCGGCAGGGGCATTTGCACAAGAATTCCATCCACATCCGGATCCTGATTGAAGCGGTTGACCTGGTCGAGCAGTTGCTGCTCAGAAATGGAACTTGGCAGGCGCTTGAGTGTGGAGCTGAACCCGACATACTCACAGGCCTGCATCTTGCCTTTGACGTAGGTGCGGGAGGCCGTGTCGTCTCCGACCAGAATGACTGCCAGATGAGGAGGGCGCTTCCCTGAATTGAGGATGCGGATGACCTCACGCTTGATTTCGTCTTTGATGTCGAGAGAGACCTTTTTGCCGTTCAGGAGCTCCATGAATGCCGGTATTTACCTTCAAATATACGGAAGAATGATGGCATTGGGGAATGGAAACCGAAAAGCGGAGAGAGAATCAGTGCTTTGCAGAATTATTCTGTTTTCTGCGCCAGGCACGTGCTAGATGGATCACCCGGGCATAGCTCAGGATCCCTTCTTCAATGCCTTGTGTCTGTAAATATTCGTTATAAATCGCTGTGGAGAGCTTCGGAAAAAAGCCCGGATAGCGCTCACGCACCGCCTTGATCGCCGCCAGATCTGACTGGATGCCGGGTGGCAGGGTGGCGATCTCTGCGATGACATATTCTCGATCAATGAAAGCCAGCCGATTGGTGACCTGTCGCCAGTAAGCGAGATGTCCGGCGTATCGCACGGAGGGGTTGTCACTGCTGATGCAGGTGATCCAGCCCAGAAAATTGCAGGTGCCTTCGTCACCAAACCCAAAAGCGTGGCCCAATTCGTGGGCCATGGTGAATGGCTGCATGGCAGGAGGCAAGGCTGCATCAATATGGCCTTCTCCTACAAACGGGATATAAATGCCGCTGGCCCCCAGTTGCATAAGCATGCCCTGCGGGAATAACCTTCGGCCTCTCGGCCGGCCGGGTGCCACTAGTCCCTGGGTCTGCAACCATTTACGCTCTGTGTCCCGTAGGTGTGCCTCCAAATGCTCCGGGAGTTGGGCCTGGGAGATCGCTGTTTCCCGTTGTCCCAGCGATGAATCTGCCCGCAACAATGCCTCTGTCGCTAACGCAAATTCTTCCCGGAGCTCATCCGCGGTGAGACTGTCCACCTCCATGCTGATGTGGTTCTCTAGGGATACGCGCGGATAATTGAACCCCCAGGAAAAGTAAAACATGAACAGGATCACACCGATCCCCCCCAATACATTCAGCAAGATTCTACGCAGCCTCACATACCAGGGCAAGCTGGTTTTCTGCCTTCTTCGCATTTTCCGAATTCCCCACACAATCAATCCTGGCACAAACACATACAATACTGGAAACGGCAACCAGCCGATCGTGTAGTCCCATACCAGTCGTAGCAGGGTGTAGATTCCCTGTGTGTACACAACCTCCGCAAACATCGGATTCGTCCGGAAAACCTGGAGCAATAGCCAGGTCAGCAGGCCTAATAGGATACCGATCCATGGCCAGGAACGAAGTTTCTGTGAGAGGATATGTGGGTGTGGGGAAGGCAAGGGAGTAGAAAAGTCAGAGGTCAGAGTAGAGAGGTCAGCAGTCAGAAGGAAAAAAGCGTATCCGAACCAATGCGATCTTTTTTTCCTTTCTCCTTATTTACCAATCAAAACTATAGGACTTCAGTCTGCCGGGTTCGTACATGCCTTTGATAGTGACAAAATCGCCGGAAGCAATGAGGGCAGCTTCGAGGTCTTCGATGGTGAATATATCGGTGCCGTCCATTTCTAGAATGATCAGGCCACTTTCAATGCCGCCATCTTCGAGCGAGCTACCGGCGTTTTCTACCATCACGCCCTGCGATAGACCAAATTCATTGGCCTCTTCCTCAGTGAGCAGGCGAAACAGGCTACCTTTCAGTTCAATACTTGATTTTCGATCAGCAAGGGGCATGCCGGCTCCATTGAGGGCTTTGAGTAGCACGATGAAGATTTTTTCGCGACCATTTCGCATCGCTACCAACTTGAGCTTGTCCCCGGGACGATAGCGACTCACCTGCTCCTGCAATTCGGAAGAGTTGTTGATCGCATTATCATTTACGGAAATAATCACGTCGCCTTTGCGGATACCGGCATCTGCAGCACCCAGGTCGTCGTTGACGCTGGATACGTAGGCTCCCTGGACGACATCCAGGCCGGTGAGCTCTGCCAATTCGGCATTCATCGCCTGAATCTGAACCCCCAGAAAACCTCTGCGAACCTCTCCATAAATCACGAAGTCTTCCATTACCTTCTTGGCAATGGAAGCCGGAATCGCAAACGAGTAGCCGGAAAAATATCCGGTGCGTGAGGCAATCGCGGTGTTGATGCCAATGAGGGTGCCATATTCATCCACCAGCGCGCCGCCGGAATTTCCTTTGTTGACAGCTGCGTCGGTTTGAATAAATGACTCAATCGCATATCGCGAATCGGCTCGCAAAAGATTAATATTCCTGCTTTTGGCACTCACGATACCCGCCGTCACGGTGGAGGTAAGGTCCATGGGGTTCCCAACAGCCAGCACCCACTGCCCGACTTCCACGCTTTCCGAATCTCCGAATGCGAGAAAGGGTAATCCCTCTGCTTCGATTTTGACCAAAGCCAGATCGGTGGAAATGTCTCGTCCGATGAGCTTGGCTTCATATTTCCGATTATCAAACAGCGTCACCTCAATAACCTCGGCGTCTTCGATCACATGATTGTTTGTGGTGATGTAGCCATCAGCGGAGATGATCACCCCGGATCCTGACGCTGCGCCATAGGGCATGCGATGCGGGTTATTCGGGTTGGGGTTGTGGAAGGGGTTGGAGAAAAAATCCTCTTCGCGTCGTTCGCGGGACGGCTTTGCTGCATAGGAGGAGCGAATGTGCACTACCGCAGGTCGGGCCTGTCGGCTAGCATCCACGAAGGAGGGGCCGGTTTCTCCCTGGCTGTTTTCAAAAGCTCGGCGATAGGGCGATTCGGAGGAAGCAAAAGCGGGCTGCGACAGATAATAGGCTCTCGCCGGCGTCTCAAACCAGGCTTTGTACAGCCCTACGCCCACCATGGATCCTATGATGACCAGGGCAAGTCCTCCGAGAATGATTTTCCAGATGCCGGATTTGTTGTTCATTTTAGGATTAATTTTATGCATGTTCTTTTTATTGGCGCAAAAAGAACCAAAAACGCCTTCAAAATTCCAGGCATCGCTCCATTCCTTCCGCAAGAATTTATCC
>CAZLKP010000107.1:0-11974 GCA_964560095.1 uncultured Bacteroidia bacterium | reverse complement strand
GGTCTTTTTCCCAAGGAGTTTTCCCTGATAGACTTCATACAGAGTATGGATCGAAGGTCCCCGCAAAACCACAGATGATGGCATATCCAGGGCAGGCGCAGGCACCAGCCCCATAAATACCTCTCCTTCGAGGATAATCCTCAACGACAGAGATTCGCCGGTACTGAGCCTGGAGGTATTCCAGGTAGTATGCATCTGGAGCGGGCCGCTAGCTGCGGCTGGCCGGGGCACCTCCATCGGCACATTCTCCACCTTCCATTGAAGGGGAGTTATTTGCAGAAATTCGTCCTGCCAGCGGGGCGGTATTTCTCTGGACCCACGGTAGGTGATATTTCGTCGCCAGCGTCTCTGTACCCGAAATTGTCCGGCAGACAACCGCTGTGCGTTGGGTTCTACCGTTCCAAGCCAAACCTCATAGCAGGGAAACCGGATCCAGTCGTCCGAAGCTGTTTCCGGAGCATCCATTGATTGCAAAATACTATCACGTAATATCCACTGCCCTCCCGGACCACGGCGGAGGCTATCGGCCAGCTCGGCCAGTGCCCCCAAATCCCAGTAGAGGTTGTTGATGTGAGATGGATGCACCTCCAAAAACAGCTTTGCATGCTGGATTTGCCCAGAATGGATGACAGAATCTCTGAGCTCCCAGACAAATCTTGTATCCAGGTTTGTTGGAGCGTACCCACGCATTGACTGCGCTGATTGGGGGCGCACACTGACGATTCCGGGGCTTTCTCGAAAGGTACGATCCTGTAAAGGAACGATGACGGGGTCAATGATCCGGGTTCCTATGCCGGTGGCCTGATAGGTTTGCTCATACATGGTAATCCGAGAAGCACCCTGGTTTTGAACAGAACTGGTGCGATTCCCCATGCTAAACCCTGAAATCTCTGGAAATTCGGGCGTGGCCAGCGGAATGCTCCCCCGCACGGTCACGATCACACGCATATCCTCTCCTGTCTCCAGCCAGCGGCGATCCAGATAGGTACGCACCTCCTGGGCTCCTGCCGTGAGGCAGGCCAGAAAAAAAGATCCAAACAGAATGATTCGCCAGAGGTTCATGAGGAAAAGAAAGCTGCTCTATCACTTTCTATGTTGAAACTACGATTTTTGAGGAATTATTTGAGCTAAAATAGGCTAATTGACCAAATGGGAACCCAATCGGATACAAAAAAGATCGTTTTGGCGATCACAGGTGCCAGTGGAAGCATCTACGCACAGCGGTTGTTGCGGCAGTTGGAAGCGATGGATGGACTGGAAGTCGGGGTGGTGATGTCCAAAAATGCACCGGATGTGTGGCAGCACGAGCTGGGCATTCCTTTTGATACAACATTTCCAGTATATGACCGGAGCGACTACCGGGCACCTTTCGCCTCAGGGTCGGCAAGATACCGGCACATGGTGATTGCTCCCTGCTCCATGGGCACATTGGGCAGGATCACACACGGCATATCCGACGATCTTGTGTCAAGGGCTGCAGATGTCATCCTCAAAGAGCGGCGGCAACTGATCTGCATGGTACGGGACACGCCTTTCAACCTCATTCACCTAAGCAACATGCAAACGCTCGCACAAGCGGGCGCCACTATTCTTCCTGCCATTCCTTCATTCTATTCCAACCCCTCAACGATTGAGGAGGTCGTCGATACGGTGGTACACCGTATTCTTGACCAACTGGGGCTGGAACCCGAAACCTATCGCTGGGGAAATTCCGAAACAACGGCTGATTGAGGCAGGGCCACGCAAAAGGTACTACCTTTCGGGTATGTCCGGAATATCTGACCCAATACGCACACCTGCTCCTACGATCACATTGATTGGAAACGGAAGACTTACTCACAGCCTTCTGCCAGCGATGCTATCAGCTGGTATGAAGGTGAAAGAGGTCATTTCACGGAAACCTCCATCTCCTCTGCTTCCGGGAACGAAAATCCCCCACAAATACATTCAGCACCTCAATCACCCCCTTGGACAAATCATTTTGCTGGCGGTACGCGATTCAGCAATTGAGGAGGTGGCTCTCCTCCTGCAACCATTATTGAAGCCTTCCCAAATTCTTGCCCATTGCTCCGGAGCCATGCCTTTGGGTACATTAGGGAATCATCCCAATATCGGTGTGCTGTATCCGCTTCAGACATTTACCCAGGAAAAAGTCGTGCCGTTTGATTCTCCGCCCATCTCATTATTTGTCGAAGGTAGCACACGGGAAGTACAAGATACCTTGATGACATTTGCCCAAGCGCTTAGTCCTGTCGTTCACCAGATGGATTCTGAGCGTCGCAGGCGCCTGCACCTGGGTGCGATCTTTTGTTGCAACTTTGTCAATCATCTCTTCCGTATCACCAGTGACCTGGCAGGTGACATTCCCTTCGACGTATATGAACCCCTGATCCGGAATCAATTGGAGCAGTCGCTGAATTTGGGGCCGGAAGCAGCCCAAACAGGCCCGGCTATTCGCGGCGATGCGACCACCATCCATGAGCACCTCAACCTACTGACCAACAAGCCAGAACTACAGGAGCTATATGTCCTGATGTCAAGGCTGATCAATCCGGATCTCCCTCATGCGGCCAAAGATGAATATCCTCCTGCTTGAACCCTACTACACAGATTCGCACCGATCCTGGGCTGAGGGCTATGCGGCACATTCCAGGCATAAGGTACGCATCCTGTCTCTCCCAGGTGTGCACTGGAAATGGCGCATGCATGGTGCAGCAGCTTCCTTTGCTGAGCGGCTCAGACATGAATCCCCTCCCGATGTCATGCTGGCTTCGGAGATGCTGGATCTCGCCACCTTCAAAGGTCTGATGCCGGACACCTGGTCGGGCGTACCTTCGGTCCTGTATTTTCACGAAAATCAGCTCAGTTATCCCTGGTCAGAAAACGACACCGACAGCTCCACTGGGCGGGATCTCCACTATGCCTGGATTCATGTGACGGGCTGCCTGGCTGCCACTGAGGTCTGGTTTAACTCCGCGTTTCACCGAGATTCCTTTTTTGCCCGGCTGGAACCCTGGTTATCCACTCTCCCCTCGCCTTCTCCTGTTCCGTTTGTCGGGCATATTCGTGAGAAAAGCCACCTCATGCCGCTTGGGTTGAACCCGGATCTGGCTGGCCCACTACCGACCAGGGCCCTGGATACCCCGGTGATCCTGTGGAATCACCGGTGGGAATACGACAAAGATCCCGATGCGTTTTTTTCAGCCCTGCGCACCCTATCTCAAGTGGGAATCCCTTTTGAGTTGGTGGTATTGGGGCGAAAATACCGGCGCTCACCAAAGGTGTTCGCACAAGCCAAAACCCAGCTTGAGAGGCACATCCTCCACTGGGGTTATGCAGATTCCCGACAGGTGTACCTGGACTGGCTCCAAAGGTCAACGATTCTTCCGGTCACATCGCAGCATGATTTTTTTGGGCTCAGCGTGCTGGAAGCCATTGCCTCTGGCGCTTTTCCGTTGTTGCCGGATCGACTGGTCTATCCGGAGCATGTGTCGGATTTTCCATCATGCCTCTATGATCCGGCAGCGACCTCCCTCGCAGATCAGCTCCGCGCACTTCTCAGTGACGAACTTCCGGATATCAGCGGCTTGCGTGAGCAGGTGCTGAGCCTTACATGGGATCATGTGGCTCCCCATTACGACGAAGCAATCAGCCGAATGATGGCAAAAAAACATCATCTCTGAATATCTGGTTTTACTAAGGAGATTTACACCTATATTTTCGCATCAAACCCTGATTCATGCCATCACTTTTCTCCAGTATTCTCAGCGGAACCTGCCCACGCTGCCGGAAAGGCAAATTGTTTCTGGTTCGCAACCCCTACCGCCTGAAGCATTTGCAATCCATGCCCGAAGTATGCGAAGTATGCGGCCAGGATTTCCAAATTGAACCAGGGTTTTATTTTGGGGCCTCCTATGTGAGCTATGCTCTGAATGTGGCCTGGCTGATTCCCAGCTTTCTGTTTGTGCGTTTTGTGCTGGACCAGCCCTACTCGGTGTTCCTGATCGTGATGTTCACTCTGCTTCCATTGCTGGTGCCAGTGTTGTTCAGGCTCAGCCGATCTGCCTGGATCCACATATTTGTGCGGTTTGATCCAGCGTATAAAAAAACCCGAACCGAAGGCGCTGGCGAGAACTAATTACCCGCCCTGAGCCTGACATCTGACATCTGACAAATCAATGGTTTTTTCGACGTAATTCGCGCACGTTCCGGATACGCAGGACCAATTCTTTCGGGTCGAATGGCAAATCCTCCTGGTTGCTCCCAGAGACCATCACGGACTCGATACCCTGCTTTGAAAGGTCACGCTGTTCGACCAGTTGATCGGGAAGCAGATGGTCTTTGCCGGTCGGCAGTAGAATGGTGAACGTTGTTCCTACATGGAGCTGGCTGTCAGCGAGCGGGGGAAGAAGAGCGCGAAGATCTGTTTCAGCCTAGGATCAATCCTTATCGATCCATCTGACAAGCACGGGCAACAGCAGCAAATCTGCCAGTAAGGCAAATACGATGGTCAGAGCTGTAAACAATCCGGTGTTTAATGTACCGCCAAAATCAGAGGCGAGCAAGAGGATAAATCCGCCCATCAATACCAGGGATGTGATTAACATAGCTTTTCCGGTGCCAAGAATCGTAGCGGTCACCGCGTCGTCCACACTGAGGCCGCGCTGCCGCTCCATTCGATAGCGATTGAGAAAATGAATGGTATCGTCCACCGCGATCCCGAATGCGATCACAAATACCAGGGCCGTGCTGGCAGTGAGTGTAATGCCAAATAAGCCCATGACCCCACCTGTAAGCACCAGGGGAATGACATTGGGTGCCAGACTCACCAGCAACATCCGCCAGGACCGAAACAGTATGCCCATAACCACAGCAATGACCAGAAAGGCCAGCCCGAGGCCGTTGAGCAGGCTGCTCCGAACATATTTCAGATTCTGCTCGGTGAGGTAGGCATGCCCGGTAGAGCGGTAAGAAATGAGCGATGTGTCGCAATTTGCCACAAAAAAGCGATCCAGATCGACACTGAGTTCTTCATAGGCCACGTTCCCGATATCGGGCATCCGGGCACTGATCCGCCCTTCGAGACCATCGCCCGAGATGAGCTTGCCAAGGACGGCCTCCTGATTTTGCTGGTACGCCAACCCGATTAATTCATCCACGGCCGCCTGCGTTTCCGGCAACACAGCCTCTCCCCGATACAGGCTGTTGGCCTGCTTAAGATAGGTCACCAGCGATAAGGTCGGGCTCAGCCGGTCATCCGTGGCCAGATACCCCTGGAGTTTTCCCATTTCCTCAAGAACAGGCAGATCACTCAGCCGAAGGCTACTATCCCGCACCTGAATGCCCAACTCAAATGGCCGAAGTCCATAGGATTGACCTTCGAAAAACTCCATGCTTTTCCGCACCGGATCCCGCTTGCCGATGTCTTCGATCAGATGGGTATCGACCGGGATCTGCCGGATCAGCAGAATGCAGACCATCAGCAAAATCGCCCAGACAGCTACCAATTGACGGGGCTTTCTGGCCGTGAGCCGATCCACCCAGAGCAGGCCACGTTCCCATAATGGTGCATTTTCAATAGATCGCACCTGGAGAAACACCTCAGGTCTAATGCTGATGATTGATCCAGGGAGAATGACCACCGAAATGAGATAGGTAAACATTACCCCCGCAGCAGCAAAGAGCCCAAACTCCCGTATCGGCGGAACCCTTGACACCAGCAAGGAAGCAAATCCAATCCCCGTGGTGAGAGAAGTCAGAAAAATCGATATCCCGATTTGCCTCATCGTGATGGTCATCGCCTCGTTGCGGTCTTTTCCCGCCCGGAGCTCATGCAGATACTTGGTGGTGAGGTGAATGACATCCGACATCCCAACCACAAACATGATCGGGATGAGGAGATTGTTGATTAGGTTGATCGATTGCCCCATCCAGCCCATGAAGCCCAGAATCCACAACAACGATAAAACGATTGCAATCTGAGGCACAATCACCCCCCAACGATTGCGATAGGTGAGAAACAGGACCACCGTGATCAACAGCACCGCCAGGGACAAAAACAGCATGAGTTCCTGCCCGATCTTGTACACGTACTGGGTGCGGATATACGGAATTCCGGACACGATGTATGGGAGTTGCGAAGCCTCCATCACCGAATCCACCATCTTGGAGAGATCGTCACGGGCACGTGTGTCAAAAATGGCTGGATCAATGAAAAAATATCCGCAAAGATGCCCTTGGTCCCGGGTAATAAAGGAGCCGAAATAGATCGTATCAGCCAGAATCAGATCGCGGGACCGAGCTAGCTGATCGGCGTTTGTGTATTGCAGCAGCGGGCGGGTCACCAGGCGAATGCCCCGACGGCGAATCTCGGAATAATTGGTGGCTGTGATCGAAGAATCCATCCCGGGTAGCTGGGCCAGAGACCGGAAAATGCTATCTGTCTGCCGGATAAACGAACCGTCAAACACATTGTCCCCATCGGGATTCTTGATTGCGACGTAAATCACATAATTCTGGTCCTCACCAAACTGCGACTGGAAATGTTCATAATACTCGTATTCCTCATCATCCTTCGGATAAAAGCTTTCGAAGCTGAAGCTAATCTGGAGCCGGGAGATCCCCCAGGCCATCAGGATGGAGAGCAGCCCAATCGCGACGAATAACGGCTTTCTGTAGCGGATTAATGGGTGCATGTAGTACGCAGTTTTGCGATTAGTGGGCGAAGATAGCGATTCATCGCAGAAATGTGTCCAGGGGAAGCGGGCTCACGACCAGACTTCGTACCTTTTAAGCATGAAAACAGGCATCTTGATTTGCGACCACATCCCGGCACCATTTCAGCATCACGCCATTCATTATCCGGAAATGTTTGAAGCCTGGCTGCCGGACCTGGATTTTGAGGAATATTTCGTCGTGGACAACGAATTCCCGGAGCGTGCCATGGTCTGCGATGCCTGGATGGTGAATGGCTCACGGGCCTCGGTCTATGATGACAAGCCCTGGATTAGCCGTCTGAAGGCTTTTGTTCGGGAAATCCACCAATCCGGAAGGCCCTTTCTCGGTGTGTGCTTCGGCCACCAGATCCTGGCTGAGGCCCTTGGGGGCAAGGTATTGCCCGCGGAAAGCAGGTGGTGTGTAGGTGTGCATGAATTCAGCCTCACCCAACAGCGCGCCTGGATGCAGCCGCATCAGGATCCATTCAACCTGCTGATGATGTGCCAGGATCAGGTGCAGCAGCTTCCTGCGGGAGCGACCCTCCTGGCGTCATCACCGGCCTGTCCGGTAGGGATGTTTGAGGTCGAAGGAAGAATGCTCGGCATTCAGGCACATCCGGAATTTACCAAAGCCTATGACCGGGCCCTGATGGAAGCGCGGGTGGAGCGGATGGGAACAGAAACCGTACAAACAGGGATCGAATCCCTCAATCTTCCGGTCCATGCCGACATCTTCCGGCAATGGGCGGTTCAGTTTCTCACCAGGGCTCAATCTCATTAACCTGTTGCTCGGTCACGATCTGCTCAGATTCATTGCCGAAACTGTGCAGGATGTAATTCATCACATCTGCCACCTCTGCATCTTCCAGACCCGGATCAGCCATGTAGCTGTTGTATTCCACGCCATTGACGACGATTCTCCCCTGCTGGCCATATTTGACGCCTCGGATGGCATCTTCGGTGTTCTTGAGCAGATAATCGGATTGAGCCAACGGCGGATTTACGCCTTGCAATCCGCTGCCGTCGGGCAAGTGGCACTGTACGCAAAATTCCACATACAACTCTTCCCCACGCTGCATGCTGGCAGCCAGGTCGTCCTGGTGAAGGAAGGAGGAAAAGAGAAGGAGCGTTGGGAGAGTAAGGAGGTATTTCATGATACACAAATGATTGAGAGCAGGGTAAGCAGGCAGCCTGGAGTGGCAGTTAGGAATCACATCACTTCCAGATGCGTGCGATACCCACTGCGGTCTTTGCGGTTTCCTCGGGTGAGATTGGCACCAAGCTGCTGCGATAGCATGGTAATCAGAGCGTCCCAAAAGCGGTTCCTGTGCCACCGTGTTCAGAGCCGATACCATTGTCGGTCATAAGCAGATCCATGCCACCCGATTTTTGTTTTGCCAGACGATGAAAGATAGGAAAAGATCTACTCTCCATCGGGTCATCAGACATGAATTCGATCTTTCAGAGCCATCTCCACATACATTGGAAGCTGAAACGACAGATAGGGTTTGGGGAGCACCAGAATACCCTTTCTCCTTAGCAGCTTCCGGGGTATTTCCTGCTCAAAAGCCCCCGTCACCAGCACAATCGGAATGTCAAACCGGGTTCTCACTCGTTCGGCAAACTCGACGCCATTCATCTCTCCATCCATCCGATAATTGCACAGAATGAGTGCTGGCGGGTTCTGCTCCACCATCCGCAGGGCCATCTCAGCTGATCTGCAACTATGGCAGGCAGAATATCCAAACATTGCCAACTGCCGCACAATCTGCTGCTGTTGCAGCAGATTGTCTTCGATCAACAAGATATCTGGACAGGCTGTTGGGCGGAACATGGAGTCAACAATTTGATGGAAAAACCTCTGCCAGAGACAGTCGTCTCCAGGGAGTTTCTATAACTCCGCCTTCGCAGTTGTATTCTTTAGCACTTCAACCTGTACCCAATTCTGCCCCCTTTCCCAAAAAAAAGACCGGGGGCCGAAGCCCCGCTGGTCTTTTACAAGGGGTTACTTGTCACTTATCACGGTGCAGATTGATTGTCTAGCCGGAATGTCCTCATTACATGCATCCCACACAGGCAGCAATACCCGGGCGGCTGACTTGATTGACCGAATGACAAGATGAGCTGACCGAAAGATGTTCGACTCTACATCACATTTAACCGCTCGCGAAGGGCTTCTTTGTGTGATTTACTCACAGGGATGGCGTTGTCGCAGACAAAGACATAGTGCTCATCCATGGCATCAATGAGGGTAATATTTACCAGAAAGGATCGGTGAACGCGAACAAACATACCGTCAGGCAAGCGGGCTTCCAGAGTTTTGAGCGGCACGCTGAGCAGATAGGTTCTACCAGAGAGATGAATATTGCAGTAATTCCGCTCAGCCTCCACATAACCGATATCAGCCAGATTTACCTTGACCATTCTGCTTTTGTCCCTGACGAAAATCCTGTCCTCCAGCACGACCGGCTCCCGGATCGGCTGATCGGCCTGCGGCTCGGCGGATGCCGAAGACTGTATTTGCTCGCCAGCCAGACGAAGCACTACCAGTTCGATAGCACGCAACAGATCCGAAGGCTTAAACGGCTTGGATATAAAAGCAAATGGAAAAGCTGCTTTCGCTCGCGAAAAGGTCTGCGGATCGCTGTTGGCGGTAAGAAAAATGACCGGCAACCGAAATTCCTTATAGATCATGTGAGCCGTTTCCACCCCATCCATACGACCTTTGAGATTGACATCCATCAACACCAAATCGGGGGGAGAAGTACGAATCTGTTCGACTGCCGCCTCTCCCGAAGGAATGACACCCAGCAATTCGTAGCCGGCTTCTGTCAGCAGCATGGATATATGGGTACCCACAATCATATCATCCTCGACAATGAGAATCCGCAGGCGGCCTTCGTCAGCGGACGGGGTGTTGTCGATGGCGATGGGCTGGCCCTTTCCGGCCATCTGGGAGGGATTCGGCACAACCAGGTTGTGGGAGCTCAGCGCAAATATTTCTACTAGCTGGCTCACATGCTTCAGTGCATATTCCCCCAGAGATGTACACAAAAACTGAGACTGCCCCTGGATACTTTGATACACCTGCCCGGAAAAGAGGACAGAACCCGGAACGCCCATCGACTCAATGCGCGATGCCAGATTGACGGCATCTCCATAGATCTGATCTTCCCGCTCCAGGACATCGCCGACGTGAACACCGATTCGAACCGGTATTTCCGGTTCTGTGCGAAACGCTGTCTGAACATCCAGGGAAAACTGTAGCGCCTGCGATGCCGAGTCAAACAACAACAGACAGCCGTCTCCCATAAATTGGATTAGATTCCCCTTCGCCTCATTGACTTTCTCAAAAATGATCTGTTTGTACCGATCAAGAATATCAATGGCCTGATACTCCGATCGCTGCATGAGTTCAGTGTAGCCAACAATATCTGTAAAGACGATGGCTGCCAGTCGGTGTTGTGACATACAAACGTAGTTGCTCTGAGGGAAATTAAGGATTTCCTCAGAGACCTGCGAACCCTCCGACAAATTTTCGGGGAGCGATTACACGTGCTGATCGATCAGCACGGAATTTCCATCCGGATCCAGCAGGGTAATGTGGGTGGGCCCGGTGGTGGATGGATCGGCTGTTTCGATGAGTTCCAGGCCTGATTGCTGTAATTTTTTCTGAATCTCACGTACATCCTAGAAGCTGTCGAGCTTGTTGGCATCCTGATCCCAGCCGGGATTGAAGGTGATGATATTTTTCTCGAACATGCCCTGGAAGAGCCCGATGAGGGTATCTCCGTTTTTCATGATGAGATAATTGTGCGACATGTCGCCGCCCATAGAATCAAAGCCAAGCTTTTCGTAAAAATCTTTGGAGGCCTGGAGGCCTTTGACGGCCAGGCTGATGGAGAAGGCGCCTAGTTTCATGGGATTGGGAATGGAGTAAAGGTATAAATGGAAAAGGGTACAGGATAGGAGCATTGTTTTAGGGCAGGAACCCTGATGTAGCACTGCTTTATCAAATAAAGTACCGATTGGATGAGAGAAAATCCAGTAGTGGCTGGGGTCGATGAAAAAAAACCTAGCAAAAATGGCAGAGATACATGTTACTGTATGATGTCTCGCTTTATTCAGATGTTGGCTTCCATTGGAACCCTTACCGAGGCTGATATTCTGTACAACACCCTAATCAGCTATCGTACGACGATTATGATAGCCAATTCCTCGCCCTCGGCGATGAATACCCAAACCTGTTGCAAGGTGTGCCACAATACATGATCGCTTCCTATCTCAAGATGACTCCCGAGACCCTTGATGGAATTGGACATTGAATCCTCCAACGAATAGACAAGTAGCCACTGTAGCAGACTGGATTCGCTACTCCAAATCATTCCGACTCATTCATCGAGTGAGTCCAGATAAGTACGAATCTCCTGATGCAGGGCAGCCGAAATCGGATACCTCCAGATGGCCATACAGGCAATCGCGGCAAAGATCAGAGGAATCCAGGAAACCGATGCCCGGATCCCTGCTGTGAGTGCGTTCGTCGTCTCCATTTCCGCTTCGTAACCAACCCAAGCCAGTACCCACCCTGCCAGTGCAGCTCCAACCCCTAGCCCCAACTTAAAGAATACGCCATACACCCCATAGGTGATTCCGGCAGCCTGCCTGCCGCTTTTCCATTTGCCATACTCAATCGTGTCGGGGAGCATGGCCCAGCTTGTATAGGCTACCGAGCCAAAGCCCACCCCCATGACCCCGAAAATCGCATAGGCCCAACCAGCTCCCAGCCCGACCGGAACCAGACTCAGGGCCAGAAAAGCCGGCAAGTAACAGGTAGCACCAAACAAAAACACCTTTCGTTTCCCGATGTGCCCCGAAAGCCAGGTCCAGAGCGGGACCGTCACACCATTACAACTCATGAGGACCAGCACCAGCGGTGTGGTGAGGTCCGGATTCTGAAACAAGTAGCGCGTCGCATAGGGCAGGCTGGCAGCAAACAGACTGTAGGTCGCAAAAATGCTCCCAAATGCCAGACAAAGCCACCAGAAGGGACCATTCTGGCCCAGATATTCCCGAATGCCCGACAAGCCCGGCAACTCCTGTGGCCCTGGCCTGATGCGCTCCCGCACCGTGAAAAAGGTGGGCATGATGGTGAAAAAAATCACGATCGCAAATACAGCGGCCGCCTGGCAAAATCCCTCCAGACCATCACCAAACCACGAAACCAGCGGCAAAAAGCAGGTGGCACCCACAATGCCACC